>JBDSTJ010000128.1:0-10639 GCA_039928335.1 Streptosporangiaceae bacterium
CCCGCAGGGTCCCGTTGTCGACCCAGGCGATCGAGCCGCCGCCGGAGCCGACCTCGGCCAGGTCGATCGCCGGGATCTTGATCGGCACCCCGGTGCCGGGGCGCCGGCCGCCGAAGCTGCCCTTGCCGCCCACCTGGAACTCATGGGTGATCCCCGGCCGGCCGCCCCGGACGAGACCTGCCTTGGCCGTGGTGCCGCCCATGTCGAACGAGATCAGATCGGCCAGCCCGCGCTCGGAACCCGCGTGCGCGGCCGCGATCACACCCGCCGCCGGCCCCGACTCGATCGTGTAGACCGCGCGGGAGGCGGCCAGCGCCGCCGGCAGCACCCCGCCCGCGGACTCCATGACCTGCACCGGGGCCGTGATGCCGAGGTCGCGGAGCCGCTCCTCGAGCAGCCGGAGATAGGAGGCCATGACCGGGCCGACGTAGGCCGACATGAGCGTCGTGGTGGCCCGCTCGTACTCCCCGAGGTCCGGCCAGACCTCGGAGGAGATCACGACCGGCACGTCCAGCCGCTGCTCGAAGAGCCGCTGAAGCTCCTGTTCGTGCCCGGGACGGGCATAGGAGTGCAGCAGGCAGATCGCGACCGCCTGCACGCCCAGCGCCGCGATCCGGTCGGCTACCCCGGCCGCGGCGGCCAGGTCGAGCGGCGTCAGCACCTCGCCGGCGGCCGACACCCGCTCGGTGACCTCAAAGGTGTGCGTCAGCGGCACCGGCGGCTCGACAGGTGCGAAGCCGGTGTCGAACCGTTCCTCCTCCACCCGGGCCTGCCGCCCGAGAGCCAGCATCGAGCGGAACCCGCGGGTGGTGACGAACGCGACGGACACGCCACGCCGTTCCAGGATCACGTTGGTCGCGAGCGTCGTGGCGTGCACGAACCGGCCGACCTCCCGGGGGTCCACGCCCGCGAGGGCCAGCACCTCCGACACCCCGCGCAGCAGGCCCTCGGTCGGGTCTGCGGGCGTGGTGAGAGTCTTGACCACGTGGACCAGCCCGTCCGCCCCGGTGAGAACGACATCGGTGAAGGTCCCGCCGACATCGCTCGCGACCGTGATCACGGCAGTCGTACCGCGCCGTCGAGCAGCTCCCCGTCGAGCAGCGCCGCGCGGAGCCTGGCTCGGTGCCATCGCTCGTCGCCCCAGGCGGCGCGCAACGCCCACACCCGGCTCAGCCAGAGGAACAGATCGAGCTCGTCGGTGTAGCCGATCCCGCCGTGGACCTGCAGCGCGGTTCGCGCCGCGAGCCCGGCGGCCCCGCCCGCCGCGACCTTGGCCGCCGAGGCGTCCCGGGAGGCCGTCGGCAGGCCGTGGGTGAGTGAATAGGCGGCCCTGTGCACGACCGGGGTCGCGAACTCGACCTTGATCGCCACGTTGGCGAGCTGGTGCTTGAGCGCCTGGAACGAGCCGATGACCTTGCCGAACTGCTTGCGCTGTCCCGCGTAGGCCACCGAGGTCCCGATCAGCCAGCGGCTCAGACCCAGTAGCTGGGCGGCGACCGCGACCGCGGCGTGGTCGGCCGCCGCGCCAGCCGGCGCGGTGGCCCACTCCGCGCTGAACAGCCGCCGGGTCGCATCGACCGACTTGTGCTCGGTGAGCGCGACGTCCTCGGCGAGTTCGGGCAGGAGCAGCAGGTCGGCGAGGTCCGCGTCGAGCAGGTAGGGGTTCTCGGCGCACTTCACCGACACCACGGCCCGGCCTTCGGCGATCTTCGGCAGCCAGGGCGAGTCGAAGGGGAGCAGCAGCGGCGCGACCACCGCGGTCTCCACCAGCGGTCCCGGCACGCAGGCCCGGCCGATCTCCTGCCAGGCGAGCACGGTGTCGAGGAGGGTGAAGTCCTCCATCTGCGCGCCCAGGAACCCCAGCTCGGCGAGCGCGCTCCAGGCCTCGCCGGTCCGCACCGCCGGGTCGGTCCTGGCGGCCCGGACGAGCGCGGGCGGGCAGGCCTTGGCCAGGGACTCGGCCACGGTCCCGGCGAGCAGCCGCTGGTCTTCGGTGAAGGCGAATCTCATCGGGGCATCCCCAGTACGCGCTCGGCGATGATGTTGCGCTGGATCTCGTTGGTGCCCGCGTAGATCGGGCCGGCGAGGGCGAACAGGAAACCGTCGAGCCAGCGGTCGGCGAGCGCCGCGTCGGCTCCGCGCAGTTCCAGGGCGATCTCGTGCAGGGCGAGATCGAGTTCGGACCAGAAGACCTTCATCAGCGACGAGGCCGGGCCGAGCTCGACGCCCTCCTCCAGCCGCGCCACCGCCGCAAAGGTGTGCAGGCGGTAGGCGTCGGAGTCGAGCCAGGCCTGGACGGCCGCGTCCTGCAGGGTCTGGTCGCCGGACTGCCGGGCCAGCTCCAGCAGCCGGTCCGCGACGGCCATGAACCGGCCGGGGCTGCGCAGCGTCAACCCCCGCTCGGAGCTGGTCGTGGCCATGGCCACGTGCCAGCCCTGGCCGAGTTCGCCGAGCACCTGGTCACCCGGCACATACACGTTGTCGAAGAAGATCTCGGCGAACCCGGCCTCGCCGTCGAGCTGGGCGATCGGCCGGACCGTGATCCCCTCGCTGTCGAGCGGGAACAGGAAGTAGCTGAGTCCCCGGTGCCGTTCGGAAGCCGGGTCGCTGCGGAACAGCCCGAAGCCCCAGTGCGCGTACACCGCGCGGGAGCTCCAGGTCTTCTGCCCGCTGAGCCGCCAACCGTCGCCGTCGGGGGTGGCCGTCGCGCGCAGGGAGGCCAGGTCGCTGCCGGCCTCGGGCTCCGACCAGGCCTGCGCCCAGATCTCCTCGGCCCTGGCCATCTTCGGCAGGAACCGGGCCTTCTGCTCGTCCGTCCCGTAGTGCAGGATCGTCGGCGCGAGCAGGAAGATCCCGTTCTGGCTGACTCTTCCGGGAGCCCCGGCGGCCCAGTACTCCTCCTCGAAGATCAGCCAGTCGGTGATACTGGCCGATCTCCCCCCGAACTCCTCGGGCCAGGAGATGACGGACAACCGCGCTCCGGCGAGCTTTCGCTCCCATTCGCGGTGCAGCTCGAATCCCTCCGCAGTGTCCATGGAGGGCAGCGGTCCGGGCACGTTCGCCGCCAGCCATTCTCGGACCTCTGCGCGGAACGCCTGCTGAGACGGGGTGAAGTTGAGATCCACGCTCGCACGGTACCAAACAAGCGAGCGCTTGGTACAGTCGCCGTCATGCTCCGAGACAAGGTTCTGGTCATCACCGGTGCGGGCCCCGGCCTCGGCCGCACCCTGGCCCGGCTGGCGGCCGCCGAGGGTGCCACGGTCGTCGTCGCCGCCCGCACCCCCGCGAACCTCGACGCCATCGCCGCCGAGACCGGCGCGCTCGCCGTCCCCACCGACGTGACCGACGCCGACGCGGTCCGGGCCCTCGCCGACACCGTCATGTCCCGGTACGGCCGCATCGACGCCCTCGTCAACGCCGCCTTCCCCGGCACCCACCGCCGGAACGTCCTCGACATGGACGAGGCCTACCTTGCACAGTGGCGCGCGGTCGTCGACATCGCCACCTACGGCACCCTGCTGACCTGCCGCCACATCGCCCCGCACATGGTCGCGGCGGGCAGCGGCTCCATCGTCAACCTGACCTCGATGTCGAGCCGCGTCGGCTACGCCGGCCGCAGCGACTACGCCACCGGCAAGGCCGGAGTCCACCTGCTGTCGCACTGCCTCGCCGACGAGCTCGGCCCGCACGGCGTCCGGGTCAACTGCGTCGCCCCCGGCTGGATCGCCAGCGAAGTCCTCACCGACTGGATGGCCACCCGCGCCGAAACCGAAGGTGTCCCCTACGACACCGTCTACCAGCGCGACGTCCAGGCCATGGCCCTGCGCCGCATAGCCACCGAGGAGGACGTCGCCCGAGCCGTCATCTTCCTGTCATCGGACCACGCCAAGGCCACCACCGGAGCCACCCTCGACGTCAACGGCGGCCAGCAGTTCACCTAAGCGCGGCCGCGTCGGGTTCGACGTTCCTGCGCCATTGACAAAATAGATTTTTACATACAGAATTTCCTTTGTGATCAGAGATGTGCTCTACCTTGAGGCGATCGAGCAGGCCGAGGCCCTGCTCAAGCCGCAGCGGATCGAAGTGCTGCGGCAGCTGGCAGAGCCCCGCTCGTGCACCGAGGTGGCGGCCGCGCTGGGTCAGACCCAGCAGCGGGTCTACTACCACGTGAAGCGCCTGGTGGAGGCCGGCCTGGTCACCCAGGTGTCCGAACGCAAGGTCCGAGCGATCAACGAGGGCATCTATCAGGCGACCGCCAGGTCCTACTGGCTGTCGCCGCGCCTTGTCGGCCACATCGGGCAGCGCAGGACCCGCGACGAGCTCAGCCTGGGCCACCTGCTCGACCTCATGGAGGAGGTGCAGGCCGACGTCGCCGGGCTCGATCGGACCCGGCCCGACCTGCCCTCCATCGGGGTCTCAGGCGACATCCGGGTCAAGCCGGAGCAGCGCCAGGAGTTCCTGGACGAGTTGAAAATCACATTGCAGGACCTTTTCGCCCGCTACGGCGGAGCCGAGGGAGACGCCCTCAAGCTCGTCGTGGCCTGCTACCCCAAAGGAGAAACACCGTGAGTGAGCCGATGAACCTCAGCGCCCGAGTGAGCGCACCGATCAAGGACGTGCACCACGCACTGACCGACCCCGGCGAGCTGCGCGTCTGGCTGGCCGAGCACGCCGAGGTCGACCTGCCCGAGCGCTTCGGGTTCTGGGGGCGCACGACCCCCGAGGGCGACGCCGCCCACCAGCGACTGCTGCACACCGACGACACGACCCTGCATTTCGCCTGGCTGCTCGACGGCGTCGAGACCACGACGGAGATCACCCTGACCGAGGAGAGCGCCGACAGCACGGTCATCTCGCTGTCACAGAGCGGCTTCGACCTCCAGGAGCTCATGGCTGGAACCGCGGGCATCCGCGGCGTCCTGCAGACCTTCTGGTGCCTGTCGCTCGCCAACCTGGTCGACCACCTCGAGGGGCGCCCGCTCACCCCCAAAGCCGACTTCACCTCCACCGAGTTCCGCGAGGAGTTCCTGATCAACGCGCCGATGGCGGAGGTCTACGACTCGCTGACCGACTCCGACAAGGCCACCACCTGGTTCGGATATCCGATCGGCATCGAGCCGCGGCTCGGCGGCCGCTTCGCGATGGGTGGCTTCGACAACCCCGAGCCCGCCCAGATCGTGGCCTTCGAGGAGGGCCGGTCGATGTCGATCGACTTCGGCCCGATCGGCCTCACCAGCTGGGAGCTGGAAGGCTCAGGAGGCCAGACCCGGTTGACCTTCGTCCAGAGCGGCTTCGACGAGCCGCCGTACGCGGGCTGGGCCGGCTGGCTCAGCGGCCTCGCCGAGCTCCGCCGCTACCACGAACTCCCCGACTGGCGCCCGATATGGATCGCTGCGTGACGCGCACGTCTCTGACACCGGGCTGAGTGAGCTGACCGGTGGGCTGCCGGCAGCCAGGCACGTCCCTGTCGTGGGTGGCCGACCACATCGCGAACCAGGCGAAGCCCCGTGCCTGCGGGCACCTGCCGGGATCCTCCCGGTGGCGAGGAAGTTCGAGAACACGACTATGGCTGCCGTGCCCGTCGTGCCCGCCACGACGGGCACGACGGGCACGACGGCATGGAGAGCAGGACTGCGATCTTGGGCAGGCCGCATGCCGGCGGTTGAGGTGCGGGTCAGTCGAAGACGACGACGCTGCGGGCGACGGCGCCGGCGCGTACGTGCTCGATGCCCTCATTGATCCGCTCCAGTGAGATGCGCTCGCTGACCAGGCCCTCCAGATTGAGCCGGCCTCGCCGGTAGAGGTCGACCAGCAGCGGCAGGTCGCGGGCGGGGTTGGCGTCGCCGCCCTGGGTGCCCATGAGACGGCGGGACCCGAACAGGGTCTGCGGGGAGATCGTCAGCTCCTTGGCCGACGGGCTGCCGACCATGACGGTGGTGCCGCCGGGCTGGGTGGAGTTGAACGACGCGGTCAGCACGTTGACGTTGCCGGTGACGTCGAAGGCATAGTCGACCCCGCCCCGGACGATCTCGTTGACCTGGTCCTTGAGGTCTGCGGAGAGGATCGTGTGGGTCGCGCCGAACTCCATCGCGAGCTTGAGCTTGGAGTCGACCACGTCGGCGGCGATGATCGTGGTCGCACCGGCCAGGACCGCGCCCTGGATGACGTTGAGGCCCACTCCGCCCGCGCCGACGACCAGCACGCTGGAGCCGCGTTCGACCTGGGCGGTGTTGAAGACCGCACCCACCCCGGTGATCACACCGCAGGCGGTCAGGGACAGCAGGTCCAGGGGGGCGTCCTTGGCGACCTTGACGCACATGGCCTCGGTGACGACGGTGTACTCGGCGAAGGACCCGATGCCGATGTAGGGGCGCACAGCCTCGCCGTTGAGGGACAGCCGGGTCGTACCGTCGCCCATCAGTCCCATGATCGCGGACATCCGGCCCTTGTCACTGCAGAGAAAGGCGCGGCCGCGTGAGCAGTTGCGGCACCGGCCGCACGGGCCGTTCATCGCCACGATGACGTGGTCACCCTCCTTGAGGCCCTTGACGCCGGGGCCCACCGCGGTGACGACACCGGCGCTCTCGTGCCCGGGGATGACGGGCAGCTGCCGCACGACGGGGCTCTTGCCGTCGAGGGTCTTCAGATCGGAGCCGCATATCCCGGAGGCGGAGATCTTGACCAGTACCTCGCCGGCTCTGGGATCCTCGACCTCGACGGAAGCGATCTCCAGCGGGGAGCCGAATTCCCGCAGCACCGCGGCGCGCATAGTCGTCATGCGGCTCAAACTATCACCAAGCGATTGCTTGGTGTGAGAGCGAGCGGCAGATCGTTGACATGCGGCAATGCGCGAATCTACAGTGCCAGACCAAGCGAGCGCTAGGTCATCCTGCGCCACGACGGACCAACACGGGAGTACCCACCCCATGGGCAAAATGACGAAACTCGCCGCAGCGGTAACGGCAGTCGCGCTCGTCGCGGCCTGTAGTACGACCGAGAGCAAGACCACCTCGAGTGACGGCGACAGCGGCGTCACCGACAAGACCATCAAGGTCGCCGGCGTCCTGGTGAAGAACAGCGCCACCGGCTACTCCACCGCGGCGGCCGAGATCGGGGCCAAGGCCCGCTTCGCCCGCGCCAACGCCGAGGGCGGCATCAACGGCCGCACCATCGACTTCACCGGCGCCGAGGACGACGGGATGGACCCGGCCAAGGGCGCCACCGCCGCGACCAAGCTCGTCCAGAAGGACAAGGTCTTCGCGGTCGTGCCGGTCAGCTCCCCCACCTTCGGCGGCGCGACCTTCCTGGAGAAGGAGAACGTGCCGTGGATCGGCTGGGCGACCGGCGCGCAGTACTGCGGCATCAAGACCGGCTTCGGTTACAACGGCTGCCTCGCCCCCAAGCCCGGCTCGGGCACCCAGACCTGGTGGGGCAACCAGGTCGGCGCGCAGCTCGGCGGCAGCACCGGCAAGACCGCCTGGATCCAGGGCACCGACTCCTCGGCCAGCAAGCTGGGCGTCGGCACCATCGGCCAGTCCTTCACCGGCGCGGGCTTCACCCTGACCGGCAGCTCCGCCTCGATCCCGGCCGCCGCGCCGCCGAGCGACTGGCTGCCCTACGTCAACAAGATCATGAAGAGCAACAAGGGCAAGGCACCCGACGCGGTCGTCTCGATCATGGCCGGAGCCAAGCTCAACGGCGGGCTGTACGGCGCGCTCAAGAAGGCCGGCTACAAGGGTGTCTTCAGCGACGCGACCAGCTACGACCCCAACACGCTCGCCGACCCCGCCACCAAGGCCGCCCTCGACGGTGTGCTGGCCGCACCCCAGTTCGAGCCGTTCGAGTCCGACGTCGCCGAGGTCACCACGATGAAGGCCGACATCCAGAAGATCGCCGGCGCGGACGTGGTGTTCACCCAGCACATGGCCATCGGCTACTGGTCGGCCGAGGTCTTCCTGCAGATCGCGACCAAGGCGGGCAAGGACCTCACCCGGGCCTCGTTCCTGCAGGCCGCGGACTCCTTCTCCTACAAGAACCCCGGCTTCGGCGAGATCGACTACCCGAAGGACAAGACCGAGCCCAACGGCTGTGGCGCGCTGGTCAAGCTGTCCGGCGACACCTTCACGGTCGCCCAGCACCTCAAGTGCTACGACAACGTAACGCTCAAGTAGCCCCCAGCCGGCCCGTGGTACGCCACGGGCCGGCGCTCGCACAGAGGTGACGGATGACCGAACTCGCCGGTTACATTCTCAGTGGCCTGGTGACCGGTGCGATCTTCGCGGTGATGGCCTCGGGCCTCACGCTCTCGTACTCGGCCACCGGCGTCTTCAACTTCGCGCACGGTACGATCGGGTTCGTCTCCGCGCTGCTCTACTTCGAGCTCACCACCGGCGCGGGCCTGCCCGCCTGGCTGGCCGGGCTGATCACCGTGGGCGGCTTCGCCCCGCTGCTGGGCTACGTCCTGCACCGGCTGATGTTCCGCGGCCTGGCCACCGCCGGGGAGACACCACAGATCGTCGCGACGATCGGGCTGACGATCGCGCTGCCGGCGCTGGGCCTGTGGCTGGTCGAGCTGTTCGACTTCCAGCCGGTCAACGAGGGTGCCTCGCCCCGGGGCCTGGGTCCGCAGCCGGCCCACACCTGGCAGCCGCTGGACGGCGTGACCCTCGACTCCGACCAACTCGTCACCTTCGTGCTGGCCGCCGTGGCCGCGCTGGCGCTCTGGATCGTGATGCGGCACACCCCGCTGGGCCTGCGGATGCGCGCCACCGTCGACTCCCGGGACCTGGCCGAGCAGCGCGGGATCAGCGCCGACGCCTCCTCCGCCCAGGCCTGGATGCTCAGCTCGGTGCTGGCCGCTCTCGCCGGCGTGCTGGCCGTGCCGACGCTCGGCCTGGACCAGACCGCGTTCACCGTGCTGCTGTTCACCGCCGCGACCGCCGCCGTCTTCGGCCGGCTCAGCTCCATCCCGTGGACCTTCGCGGCCGGCCTCGCGCTCGGCGTCGTGCAGAACCTGGTCGCGGGCTACGCCGACTTCGCCGAGCAGGTCACCGGCCTGCGTACGGCTGTGCCCGCGCTGCTGCTGTTCGCCGGGCTCGTGGTGCTCAACCGGTCCCGCTCCCGGGTCGCGGGCTCGATCGCCTCCGACGCTCCTCCGCCGGACTACCTGGCCGATCTGCCCCGCTGGCGGCGGGTCCTGCCCTGGTCTGCGGGGATCGTCGCGCTGCTGGTGTTCGTGCTGTTCTTCGCCTCCGGTTACTGGGCCGGCCTGATCGCCGCCGGGCTCGTCCTCTCCCTGATCTTCTGTTCGTTCGTGGTGGTCACCGGCATCGGCGGCATGGTCAACATGGCGCAGGCGACATTCGCGGCGCTGGCCGCGCTGACCGCGGGCCTGGCCGTCGACAAGGGCCTGCCGTTCCCGGTCGCGGTGCTGCTCGGCATGCTCGCGGCGATGGCGGCCGGACTGATCGTGGCACTGCCTTCGCTCCGTCTCGGCGGCAAGGTCCTGGCGCTGGCGACCCTCGCCCTCGGCCTGCTCGCCGACCAGGTCCTCTTCCAGATCGACGCGTTCAGCAACGGCACGCTCGGCTGGAAGTTCCCGGCGGTGACGATCGGCTCGACCGACACCAACGACCCGCGCACCCGGGTGGTCCTGCTCCTGGTGATCATCGGCCTGGTCGGGCTGCTGATCCGCAACCTGGAGCGGTCCCCGTCCGGCCGCGCGATCCTGGCCGTGCGCTCGGCACCGACGGCCGCCCAGGTCATCGGCGTCTCCGCGGTCCGGACCAAGTTGATCCTCTTCACGGTCGCCTCCGCGATCGCGGGCCTCGGCGGCGTCCTCTATGCGACGTTCGCCGGCCAGATCTACACCACCGACCTGCGGCTGTCGCTGGGCTTCGTCTGGCTCGCGGTCGTGGTCCTGCAAGGGGTGCGCCGGATCGAGGGCGCGGTCCTCGGCGGCCTGATCATCGGAGTGGCCCCGGAGGTGCTGTCCTATGTGACCACCTCGAGCCAGGTCGAGTCGATCCTGTTCGGCCTCGGCGGCGTGATCCTCGCCAAGCACCCCGATGGGGTGCTCGCCCAGTTCGCCGAGCTGCGTTACCGGCGGCGGCACGCACCCGTCGTCAAGGCGGCTCCTGCCAAGACCGCCGGGACCGTCAAGACCGCCGGGACGACAGCAGCGGTCGCCGACCGCGCCGCGGTCCTGCGCCTGGCCGGCGTCACCGCCGGGTACGGTGATGCGACCGTGCTGCGCGGCATCGACCTGGACGTACACGCGGGCCAGGTCATCGCGCTTCTGGGCGCCAACGGGGCGGGCAAGTCGACGGCCTGCAAGGTCGCCGTCGGGGCGGTGCGGCCCACCGGCGGCGAGGTCCTGTTGAACGGCGCGGAGATCACCGGCCGGGCCGCGTTCAGGCGTGCCCGCGACGGTGTGTTCCTCGCCCCCGAGGGCCGGGGCGTCTTCCCGGGGCTGACCCTTGAGGAGAACCTGACGATCTGGCTGCCCGCCGCCGAGGACCGGGCCAGGGTGTATGAGCGACTCCCCAGCCTCGCCCCTCGCAGGGACGTCCTGGCCGGCTCCCTGTCCGGCGGCGAACAGCAGATCCTGGCCCTGGCCCCGGCACTGATCAGACCACCC
>JBDSTJ010000129.1:0-12941 GCA_039928335.1 Streptosporangiaceae bacterium
GAGACCGGCAACCCGGCTTATGGCCGCGGTTGACCATGACGCCGTCATCCTGGCGGGCGGCGAGGCCCGGCGGTTCGGCGGCGCGGACAAACCCGGCGCGCTGGTCGGCGGCCGGTCCCTGATCGCCCGGGTGGCCTCGGCGGTGCCGGACGCGACCCGGCTGATCGTGGTCGGCCCGGTCAGGACCGACCTGCCCACCGCCTTGTTCGTCCGGGAGGACCCGCCCGGTGGCGGCCCGATTCCGGCGCTGCGGGCCGGCCTCGCCCAGGTGCGCGCGCCACGCCTTGCACTGCTCGCCGCGGATCTGCCCTTCCTCCGGCACGCCCAGGTCAGGATGCTGATCGAGGCCGCCGACGCGGTCCTTGTGGACCCTTCGGGCCGGGACCAGTGGCTCACCGGGGCTTGGTGCACCGACCGGCTCCGGGAGGCGCTCGACCGCTATAACGGGGCTTCGCTGCGCGGTCTGCTGGGGCCGCTGAATCCCGTCCGGGTGCCGGTCGCCGATGATTGGTTCGACTGCGACACCCTTGCGGACCTGGACCGGGCCCGCGCCATCGAGGAGACCTGACATGGACGAGTGGATCAAGACGGCCTGCCGCGAACTCGGCCTCGACCCCGCCGAAATCGACCGGGACCTCATCCTGGACCTGGCCCGCGACGTCGCCCACGGGGTGGCCCGCCCGGCCGCCCCCCTGACCGCCTACCTCCTGGGCGTAGCCGTGGGCCGGGGCGGCGACCCCGGCGCCCTCTCCGCCCGCCTCGCCGACCTGGCCAAGGCCACCCCCTAGCCGGCCCGCCGCCGGACCTGGGGCGGGCACATCACAGCCCCGCCTCCCGAGGCGGGAGGTGCTCAACCGTCGGTATCGAGCAGGTCGCCGACCTTCGCCGCGTCCTTGAAGAAACCGCGTCGGTCCAGGAAGGACGTCAGGGTGGGCCGGTGCTCGTCGCAGGCCAGCCACACCTTCCGGCGCTCCGGTGTGTGGATCTTGGGATTGTTCCAGCGCAGCCCCCAGACGGCGGCGCTCTTGCAGTCCTTCGACGAGCAGGTCATCTCTTCCGTGTTCACCACTCGACCCTAAGGGATGGGGGAGGTTTTGCCTGTTCAGGGAGGATCTGACGGAGGCTCCGGGTAAGGCTTGTTGGGAAATGTCCGTCAATGTGTGATCGGGGGATCTCATGGGTGACACCCGGAAGAAGCCGGCGAAGACCAGCGGCAAGCAGAAGAAGGCCGCGCTCAAGGCCACTCGGACCGCGAAGACCGAGAAACGAGACTCCGGCAAGGAGCAGCCGGTCAGGCCGGAAGAAAGCTGAACTTTGGGTTCGGGCCGGGTCCGCACCACGCGGACCCGGCTCGAACTCGTGCAGACTGACTGTCGATTCGGTGGGGGCGCGTTCGTACAGAGGGTGAAAGGACTTCACCAGACCGAGGAGGACAGTCATGGGGCAGTATCTGCTGAGCGTCGTTCAGCCTGACGGGGAACCGCCGGCACCGGAGGTGCTGGGGCCGATCATGCAGAGGGTCGAGGCGTTGGACCAGGAGCTCCGGGACGAGGGGGTCTGGGTGTTCACCGCGAGGCTGCACCTGGCGAGCTCGGCCACGGTCGTGCGGATCCAGGACGGAGAGGTGCTCACGACCGACGGGCCCTACGCGGAGGGCAAGGAGCACATCGGCGGGTTCACGGTCATCGAGGTGCCCGATCTGGACGCGGCACTGCAGTGCGCGCACCGGATGGCCGGGGCGACGACGCTGCCGATCGAGGTCCGGCCGGTGCGGTGATCGAGCGGTTCTACGCCGAGGAGTACGGGCGTGCGGTGAGTGTCCTGGTCGGCGTCTTCGGCGATATCGACCTCGCCGAAGAAGCCGTCCAGGACGCCTTCGCCGAGGCGGTCCAGCGGTGGCCGGTGGCGGGGACGCCGCCGAGCCCGGTCGGGTGGATCATCACGACGGCGCGGAACCGGGCGATCGACCGGCTGCGGCGGGAGGCCTCCCGCGAGGACCGGTACGCCCAGGCCGCGCTGGTACACGCCCGTGACGAACCGGTTCCGGAGGGTCCCGTGCGAGACGACCGGCTCCGCCTGATCTTCACCTGCTGCCACCCGTCGTTGGGGACCGGCGCCCAGGTCGCGCTGACGCTGAGGCTGCTGGGCGGGCTGAGGACCGCCGAGATCGCGCGGGCGTTCCTGGTGCCGGAGCCGACGATGGCCCAGCGGCTCGTCCGGGCCAAGGCCAAGATTCGGGATGCCCGGATCCCCTACCGGATCCCGGCCGAGGCGGAGCTGCCCGCGCGGCTGCGGGCAGTGCTGGCAGTCCTCTACCTGATCTTCAACGAGGGTTACCGGGCGAGCGTGGGGGAGCGGCTCGTCCGGGCCGACCTGTCCGCCGAGGCGATCCGCCTCGGCCGGCTCCTGGCCGCTCTGATGCCGGACGAGCCCGAGGTCAGGGGCCTACTCGCGCTCATGCTCCTGATCGAGTCACGCCGGGACACCCGCACGACCGCCGCCGGGGAACTGGTCCTGCTGGCCGACCAGGACCGGGAGCGGTGGGACCGGGCACTGATCGCGGAGGGGCAGGAGCTCGTCCGGGAGTGCCTGCGGCGCGACCAGCCCGGTCCCTACCAGATCCAGGCGGCGATCAACGCGGTGCACAGCGACGGGGCCGGCACCGACTGGTGCCAGGTCCTGAAGCTGTACGACCAGCTCTTCGTCCTGGTTCCGACCCCGATCGTGGCACTCAACCGTGCCGTCGCGCTCGCCGAGGTCGACGGGCCCGGCATCGCGCTGTCGGCCGTCGAGGAGCTTGAACTGGCCGGCCAGCACCTGTTCCACGCGATCCGTGCGGACCTGCTCAGGCGGCTCGGCCGCAACGAGGAGGCCGCGCAGGCCTACGACGCCGCGCTGGCCCTGGCCGAGAACGAGGCCGAGCGGGTGTTTCTCCAACACCGGCGAGACGGGCTGTGCCTGCGGCCACCCCACCCAGGCTGAGAGTTACGGGCTGATGCGTTGCCCGTGACCCGCCCCGGTCTCTGGGGCACCGGCATGACCGGGGAAGTCGCACTCGGCGGCGAGAAGTCCTGCGGAGCCACCACGAAGGCCGCCTACTTCGCCTGGGGCTCAGGATGAGTAGTTGGACTCGCCGCCGGTGTCCTGGGACACCTGGATGGGGGCGCTCGGGTCGTCGTGGTCCTGGTTGGTGACCTGACCGCTGCCATCCTCGGGCAGGACGACGGGACCGGGGGGCTCCCAGCCCTTGTCGTCCAGCGCGCGCAGGAACGCCGTCACGATCACCGGGTCGAGGTCGGTCCCGGCGCAGCGCTTCAGCTCGGCGAGGGCGACCGGGATCGGGCGTGCCGGGCGGTAGGACCGGGTCGTGGTCATCGCGTCGAACGCGTCGGCCACGCCGATGATCCGGGCGAACTCGGGGATCTCCTCGCCCGCCAGGCCCAGCGGGTAGCCTCGGCCGTCGAGCTTCTCGTGGTGGTGCATGATGCCCAGCAGGGCCTCGTCGAGGAAACCGATCTCGCTGATGATCTCCTTGCCGCGCACCGGGTGCAGCTGAATGGCGGCGTACTCCTCCTCGGTGAGCGGGCCGTCCTTCTGCAGCACCTTGGTCGGCACGCCCAGCTTGCCCACGTCGTGGAGCATCCCGGCATAGCGGATCGCCTCGATCCGGTCCGCGCGCATCCCGATCTCCTCGGCGATCATCACCGAGCCCTGGGAGACCCGGACGCAGTGTCCCCGGGTGTAGTAGTCCTTGGTCTCCACCGCCTGGCACATCGCGGCGAGCACCGCCTCGTGCGCGGCCTTCTCCGCCCGGGTCTGGGTGAAGGCCCAGCGCGCCACGAACAACGGGAGCAGCACCAGGAACGCGGCCGCGCCGATGACCGGCCACAGGCCGGCGATGAGCAGGCCGAACGAGCCGAAACCGAGCAGGCTGGGGGCGAGCTGACGCGTCCCGTTGACGAAGAAGTCACGCAGGGTCGCCTCCCTGGAGAGCGACAGGACGGCCCCGGCCAGGGCCAGGTTGACGCCCACGTAGGTGATGAGTGCGGCGGCGAACGGACTGATCAGCCGGCCGACCTCGAGCTCGCCGGGCGGGGCCAGCAGGTCGAAGGCGAGCCCGGCCGCCCACCCGCACAGCGCGAACTGGGCGCTGTTGTACAGGCGCTTCACCGGGCTGCTGATCGCCTGCATGGTGATGATGGCGCTCGCGCCGACGACGGCCGCGCCGGTCGGCCCGAGCAGCACCACCGAGGCCAGGCCGGCGGCGTAACCGAGCGAGACCCTGGCGCGTTCGAGACTGATCTGCGCGGGGGCCGAGTCGCAGATCAGGAACAGGACCACCAGGGCGACCAGGGTCGTCCACGGCATGTTCCCGTAGGAGCCGGTCGCGATCAGCGCAGCCGCGACCGCGCTGACGGTGATGATGAGCGCCCACGCGGCGCGAGGTAGTCCGCGCATTGCTGCCGTCCCTTCTGGGAAGCTTGAGGCTAACCGAGCCGCAAGGGGTCGTAGCTGCAGTTTCGCGGGTTCATGGGCGTTCGGTGACCGAATCGGTACTGATTGTTATGGGTCGTGCGTCGTCAGCGGGTGGCATCCTGGTCGAGTTCCGGGGCGGCCAGTTCGGCGGCGGTCATTCCGGCGCTGCCCAGGACGTCGGCGACCTCGACGGTGAAACGGTCACCCTTCTCGGCCACCTCGCGCAGGACCCGGCAGGAGGCGAGCAGGACGCGGGCGGTCGTCACGTCGTCGACGTCGGGCAGGAGCCTGCGGAGGGCGTCGGCGATCTCGGGAGTGAGCGCGTTCTGTCCGGTACGGGTCCTGATGCTCTGCAGGATGTCGCGTTCCTGGGCGGTCAGCGTCAACTGTCGCCTCCCTTCTCGAGGTGGTGGTCCGCAGGACAGAAACATACCGCCGCGCTCGCTGGGGCACTCGGGGGTCCTGTCGAACAGGGGTACGATGGGGAGCCTCAGGGTGCCCGAACGTCCCACTGATGCCCGGGGTTCACTCTAGGATGGTCTTCTGTGAGTGATTTGTCTGCCTTGTCATCGGTCCCGCCAGCGGGAGTGTCCGGCCTGCACCGCGACGCCGTGCTGAAGTTCTTCTATGGGCCGATGGACTGCGGCAAGTCCACCCTCGCGCTCCAGATGAACTACAACCACGGCAGGCAGGGGCGGCGCGGGCTCGTCCTCACCAAGCACGACCGGTCCGGTGGGCCGCGGATCACCAGCCGGATCGGGCTGGGCGGCGACGCCGTCGAGGTGGACGACGACTTCGACATCGGCGGCCTGGTCCGGCCCCTGAAGCCCCGGCTGGACTACCTCATCTGTGACGAGGCACAGTTCTACACCGTCGAGCAGATCGAGCAGCTGGCCGACCTGGTCGACGACTACGACGTGGACGTCTACGCCTTCGGGCTGGCTGCGGACTTCAAGTCCGAGCTGTTCCCGGCCAGCCGGCGGCTGTTCGAGCTGGCCGACGAGGTGTGCCGGCTGCAGGTCGAGGTGCTGTGCTGGTGCGGGCGGCCCGGCCAGCTCAACGCCCGGACGATCGGCGGCGAGCTGGTCAGGGCGGGGGAGCAGGTCGTGATCGCCGACACCGACGCCGGACCGACGCACTACCAGGTGCTGTGCCGCCGCCACTATCGCGCCGGAGATCTGGGTTCCCGAATCGCCGCAGCGATATAGATCGCTATGCTCCCCGGATGAGCCTCTCCCGTGGTGCGGTCCGTGAAGTTCACCGGGTCGAACGTGTGGCCACCCTCGAGTACTCGCCGGAACTGGACGGCAAGGCCGACCCGGGCGAGATCGTCTGGACCTGGGTCCCCTATGAGGAGGACCCCGGTCAGGGCAAGGACCGGCCGTTGCTGGTCATCGGGCGGCACGGCGAGCGGCTGCTCGGGATGATGCTCTCGAGCAAGGCCCATGACACCAACGACTGGCTGCCGCTCGGCCCGGGAGCCTGGGACCGTGACGACCGCGACTCCTACCTGCGGCTCGACCGGGTCTTCGAACTCGACGAGAACGACCTCAGGCGGGAGGGCGCGATCATGGCCCCGGCGGAGTTCGCGGAGGTCGCGGCGGTCCTGATGAACCGGCTCGGCTGGCGGGTACGGCATTGAGCGACCAGGTCTTCCAGCGGATGTGCTCCACCCACACGGTGGCCGCCAAGGACCTGGTCCAGTTTCCGCCCATGATCGACAGTTATCCCAACACGCGGCTGCTCATCCAGGCCGTCACCCTGGGCAGTACCACCGCCCTGGTCTTCTGGTGCGTCGAGATGCTCGAGCTGAAGGGCTGGGAGGCCGACGGCTGGGGCTTCAACGACGTGGGCAGAGTCGTCAGCGTCGTCATGCGCCGCCCCTGAGGGCCTTGTTGCCCTCGAGGTCCCGCTCGACGTTGTACTCGACGATTGCCACCAGGGCGGCCAGGGCCAGACCGGTGAGGAGGACGGCGGGGCCGGTGTAGGTCAGGGCCAGGATGAGGGCCGCCGTGATCGGTACCGGCCAGACGGTCCTGCCGTGGCGGAGGTGGAGGGCCCAGATCGCCAGGAGGAACACCGCGACCGGGATCGTGACGGCGGCGCTGGCGGCGAGCCGGCTGATGTGGGCGGTCCGGCCGGCGTGTGCGGCGGCCACCGCCAGCCCCGCGCCGACGCCCGCGCCGGCGGCGAAGATGACGTAGTGCCCGTAGCCCCAGGTGAAGGCGGCGCGGACGGAGTTGAGGAACCGGCCGGCGGACTCGACGAAGTAGAGCCACCACAGCGCGTACATGATGAGGATGCCCCCGGCGGCCACCCCGATCAGCGACGCCGACAGGTGCGCGTCGAAGGCGGCCTTGAGGGCGATGGTGGCGGCAGCGACCGACTCGCCCAGCACGATGATGGTGAACAGGCCGTACCGTTCGGCGATGTGCTCGGGGTGCCAGGCCGTCATCCCGGTCCGTTCGGCCAGGACCGGGACCGCCAGGTCGATGAGGACGCACAGAAACCAGTAGGGCACCACCGCGCCCTTGGGAACCGCGAGTATCGACACCCAGAATGCCTGGGCCACGAACAGGCCGGCGGCGTAGCGCAGCGCCGTCGGACGGCCCGCCGGATGGGAGACCGCCGCGCGCACCCACTGCGAGATCATCGCGACCCGCATGATCGTGTAGCCGATGACGATGACGGTGTAGTCGTTGTGTTCGAAGGCGCGCTCCACCCCGGCGGCGATCACGAGCGCGCCGGTGATCTGCACCAGGACCGCGACCCGGTAGAGCACGTCGTCGGAGTCGTAGGCGGAGGCGAACCAGGTGAAGTTCATCCAGGCCCACCAGATGGCGAAGAAGACCATCAGGTAGGAGCCGACCCCGTGGGCGAAGTGCCCCTCACCGAGCGCGTGGTGCAGCGCGGTGCCCGCCTGCGCCACCGCCACCACGAAGCACAGGTCGAAGAAGAGCTCCAGTGGTGTGGCGGCCCGGTGCTCCTCATCAGAACGCCGAGCCGTCATCCGCCGCCACCCTGCGTGTGCCACGAGTGTCCCCCTCAAGATCAGGGCCCCAGGCTAGCGCCGCACCCTCCCGCCAGGTCGGCCCGCCTCTGCACCGACCAGCCGCGGCCCCGGCGTGGGATCAGCCCGGTCAGCGGTTGAGGAACTTCAGGAGGCGCTCGACCGGCCAGGTGTTGATGACGTCGTCGGGAGTGAGCCAGGCCCGCTGGGCGATGCCGACGCCGAACCTGGGGTTCTCCAGGTGCGGGACGGCATGGGAGTCGCTGTCGATCGAGAACCTCACGCCGTGGTGCTTGGCGAGGCGGGCCAGGTCCGACGGCAGGTCGGCCCGGTCGGGGAAGGAGTCGATCTCCATGGCGGTGCCGGTGCGGCCGGCGACGCGGAAGACCGCCTCCCAGTCTGCCTCGACCGGCGGACGTTTGCCGATCTTTCGGGTGGTGGGGTGGCCGATGATGTGGACCTGCGGGTTCTCGCAGGCCGTGATGAAGCGGCGGGTCATCTCCGCGCGGGACTGGGTGAAGTGGGAGTGGACGCTGGCCACGCAGACGTCGAAACCGGCCAGGATGTCCTCGGGCCAGTCGACCCCGCCGTCGGGGCCGATGTTGAGCTCGGTGCCGTGCAGCAGCCGCATGCCCGGATAGTCCTGCTGCAACGTGGCGACCTGGGACCGTTGTGCCAGGGCCTTCTCGAGGGTCATCCGCTGCATGAACAGGTCAGGCGCGTGATCGGTGATCGCGTAGTAGGAGTAGCCGCGCGCTGCGGCGGCCGCGACCATGTCCGCCAGGGTGGCGATGCCGTCGGTCAGGTCGGTGTGGGTGTGCAGGTCGCCCCGGAGGTCCTCAAGCCGGACCAGAGCGGGCAGCTCGCCGGCGAGCGCGGCCCTGACCTCGCCGCCGTCCTCGCGCAGGGTCGGCGGCACCCACTGCATGCCGAGCGCCGCGTAGACGTCCTCCTCGGTCCGGGAGGCCAGCACCGTGCCGTCGCCGTCGAACAGGCCGTACTCCGAGAGCTTCCAGCCCTTCTTGACGGCCATCTCGCGGATCCGGACGTTGTGCTCCTTGCTGCCGGTGAAGTAGACCAGCGCGGCTCCCCACGACTCGGCCGGGACCACCCGCAGGTCGACCTGGACGCCGCGGTCGGTGCGCACGGAGGTCTTCTTGTCACCGGCGGCGATGACCTCGGTGACGTACGGCTGGGCCCTGAAGGTGTCCATCAGCGACGCCGGGCCGACCGCGAGGATGTCGATGTCGCCCACGGTCTCGCGCATCCGGCGCAGCGACCCCGCCCAGGCGATCCGCTCGGCCTCGGGCAGCGACGCGATGACGGTCTCGGCGAGATTGAGGGCGACGCCCAGATGGACCCGGTCGCCGGACTGCCGCAGGTGCTCGAGGCCCTTGAGCAGGTTGTCGACGGTCTTGGGACCGAAGCCCTTGCGGCCCTTGAGCCTGCCGTCCCTGATCGCCGTGTCGAGCGCCTCGGCCGAGTCGATGCCGAGCTCCCGGTAGAGGAAGAGCGCGGTCTTGGGCCCGAGGCTGGGGATCCTGGTCAGTGTGCGGACCCCGTCGGGGACCTTGGCCCGGACCGCGTCGAGCTGGCGGAAGCTGCCCCGTTCCAGAAACTCCTCGAGCTTGAGCGCGATGGCCTCGCCGACGCCCGGGATGCTCCGGACCTCGGTCTGCCGCAGGTCCTCGGGGAAGCCCGCGATGGACTTGGCCGCCTTCTGGTAACTGCGCACCCGGAACGCGTCACCGCCGTTGAGCGCGAACAGTTCTGCGTACTCCTCGAGGGCAGCCGCCGCCTCGTCATTCGCTCTGGCCATACCGCTCAGCCTACGGGGAGGGGCTGACGGTCAGAGCGAGGGAGTGAACCGGACCGGCAGGTGGGTGAGGCCGTTGACGAAGTTGGACCGCAGCAGGGTGGCCTCGCCGGCCTGTTCGATGTCGGGCATCCGGTCCATGATCGTTTCGAACAGGATCGACAGGTTGAGCCGGGCCAGGTGGGTGCCGAGGCAGAAGTGCGGGCCACCGCCGCCGAACCCGACGTGCGGGTTGGGGTCGCGGGCGATGTCGAAGACGTAGGGGTCGTCGAAGACCTTCTCGTCGCGGTTGGCCGAGGAATAGAACATGACGACCTTGTCGCCCGCCCTGATCTCCTTGCCGCCCAGCGAGGTGTCCCTGGTGGCGGTCCGGCGGAACAGGTTGATCGGGCTGGCCCACCGGACGACCTCGTCCGGCATGGTCCGCAGCAGGGACCGGTCGGTCCTGAGCCGCTCCCACTGGGCGGGGTGCCGGAAGAACTCCAGCATCCCGATCGCCGAGCTGTTCCTGGTCGTCTCGTTGCCCGCGATGATCAGCATCAGCACGAAAAGCTGGAACTCCTCGTCGCTGAGGAACCTGCCGTCGGCGTCGGGCCGGAGCAACTGGGTCGCGATGTCGTCGCGGGGATGCAGCCGCCGTTGGGCGGCGAGCTCACCGGCATAGGCCATCAGCTCGGCCGCGTGCCGTCCGGCGACCTCCATCGACCCGGCGAGGCTGGGGTCGTTGAATCCGACGATCCCGTTGGACCAGTCGAAGACCCGGCGCCGGTCCTCGACCGGCGCGCCGAGCAGCTCGCAGATCATGTAGGAGGGGAACGGCGCGGCGATGTCCTCGACGAAGTCGGTCTCGCCGAGCCCGGTCACCTCGCCGACGAGCTGGTGGCAGATCTCGCGGATGTGCCCTTCGAGTTGCTTGATCATCCGGGGCGTGAAGCCCTTGTTGACCTTGAGGCGGCTGCGGGTGTGGTCCGGCGGGTCCTGGAACAGCATCATCAGGCCGAACGCCTCGACGTCGGCGTCGCTGAGCTCCTCGAACACCGCGGTCCGCAGGTGCGAGGAGAACAGCTCGGGGTGGCGCGACACGTGCACGAGGTCCTCGTGCCGGGTCACCGCCCAGAACCCGGGCACTCCCTCGTTGGGGTCGGGGTGCCAGTGCACCGGGTCGTTCTCGCGCAGCCAGCGGAACTGCTCGTGCGGGATCCCGTGCGCCCCGTAAATCGCGGGGTCGATGATGTCGATCTGCATGCCGGTCCTCTCGGGTGGGTGCCCCGATCTCAGCATGAGACTCCAGTCTAGACAAGGGTCTAGAGCGGGATCTCATCTGTGTTCTGCATCCCATTTCCCGCGCCCCACTGGGGCCTGCACCGCCGCGGTGAGCATCCGGACGAGGTTGTCGGTGAAGTCCTCGTGATCCAGGAGCGGCTGCTCGGACCGGCGGGCACGGTCGGCGAGCGCCGCCGTGAGGAACGCGATCACGGCGGCGACCCGCTCCAGCGCGATCGGTTCGGGGAGCAGAGCGCGGCAGTGCTCCTCGAGCAGCCGGAGCTGGTCGGCGATGGCGGTCCCCTCGATCACGGCGGGCACGGTGTGGCTGCGGATGCCCGCGAGCCCGGCGACCTGGGCGACGATCCGCAGGAAGTCGCGTCCCTCCTCGGTGCGGAGCTCGTCGGCGATCGGCACCACGATGGCCGCGACGATGGCCCGCAGGTCGCCTCCGTCGAGGACGGCCAGGGCCCGTACCGGCTCCATCCGGTCGACGCCGGCCCGAAGGATCGCCGCCAGCAACTGCCGCCGGGACCCGAAGTGGTAGGTGATCGCCGAATCGTTGCTCTGTCCGGCGAGGGCGACGATGTCCCTGGTCCTGGCCGCGTCGATGCCCTCGGCGGCGAACAGGCGGGCGCCGGCCGACAGGAGCCGCTGCTTGGTGTCTCTTGCGTCCCTCGGCATGCCGGTGATACTAACAGGATGTGTTAATAACGCTCACCGTGAGAAGGTGCTCATGAGCTTCGAGCCGTTCGACCCCGCTTTCCAGGCCGACCCCTACCCCGCCTACCGGGAGTTGCGCGACCACGATCCGGTGCACCGCCACGACGGGCCGCCCTTCTGGGCGCTGTCGCGGTTCGAGGACGTGTGGGCGGCGGTGCGCGACGCCGGGACGTTCTCCTCCGAGCAGGGCCTGACGTTCTATCCCGACGAGATCGGCACACTCGGCCTGGCCCCGACCCTCGTCATGCTGGACCCGCCCCGGCACACCGCGCTCCGCCGCCTGATCAGCGCCGGCTTCACCCCACGCCGGATCAACGCCCTCGAAGACCTGCTGCGGGGGTTCGTGCGCGGCCGGATCTCCCTGATGGAGGCCAAAGCCGCCGATGGCGAGCCCGTCGACCTGCACCGCGACTTCTCCTCGCCGCTGCCGACGTTCGCGCTCGCCCACCTGCTGGGCGTCCCCGAGCCCGACCGGGCCAGATTCGACCCGTGGGTGCGGGCGCTCACCACCCTGCAGGACGGCGGCTTCGACGGCGCCGCCCTCAACACCGGCGGTGCGATCGAGGCGGTCGCGGAGATGTTCGCCTACTTCACCGACGTCATCGCCGCCCGCCGGGCCGAGCCCGCCGACGACCTGGTCAGCGCGCTGACCGCCGCCGAGATCGACGGCGAGCGGCTGACCGACTGGGACATCCTCGGGTTCTGTTTCGTGATGGTCGCGGGCGGCAACGACACCACCGGCAACCTGGTCTCGCACGGGATCATGCTGCTCGACGCCCATCACGACCAGCGCGAACGTCTCGCCGCCGACCACGCGCTGATCCCGAACGCGGTCCTGGAGTTCCTCCGGCTGGAGAGCTCCGTGCAGTCCCTGGGCAGGACCACGACCCGGCCCGTCACGATCCGGGGCGTCGAGATCCCAGCGGGGGAGAAGGTCATGATGCTGTACGGCTCGGCCAACCGGGACGAGCGCGAGTTCGGCCCCGACGCAGACCGCCTCGACATCACCCGCAGGATTCCCCGGCAGCTCGGGTTCGCCAGTGGCGTGCACTTCTGTATCGGTTCCCACCTGGCCAAACTGCAGGCCAGGGTCGCTTTCGAAGAGCTCCTCACCCGCCAGCCGCACCTGGGAGTGGACCTGGCAGGCGCGAAACGGATCTCCTCACCGTTCACCCGGGGCTGGGCCGAGCTGCCGGCGACGGGAGTCAGCTGGGTGTAGGCCGGGCCAGGTCGCCGCACCCGTGATTTGATGGCGCGATGTACGAGCACGCACGCAGGATGTGGATGCTGATCGAGCCCATCCACGCGGTCACCTACTTCACCCCCGAGCCCCGTGCCGCCTACGAGCAGGCCGGGCTCCGGGGTTACTGGCGCGGCTACTTCGCGGGCCGGGCCGCGCCCCTCGGCCGGACCGGGCCCGCCCCGGTCGTCGCCGCGTTCTTCGGCTTCGCGCCCGCCATGGTCGAGCGGGCGCTGCCCGCGGTGTGGGACCTCGCGTCGCCCGAGCGGGCACTCGCGGCCCGCACCGCGGGGGCCCGCGCCGCGCTCGAGCGGATCCTTCGCGGCCGCGAGGTCGGGGCTGCGGCCGAACTGCTCGAACAGGCCGCCGCCGGGCTTGACGTGGCCGGCCGGGTGCTGGCGGCGGCCAACGCC
>JBDSTJ010000130.1:0-6135 GCA_039928335.1 Streptosporangiaceae bacterium
TCGGCGGCCGGGGCCCGCCAGTCGATCACGAGCGAGTCGTGGTCGCGGGTGCGCACCCCGATCCGCCCGACGTAGAGGGGGGTGCCGGTGGAGACGTCGAGCCGGCCGAACACCAGGCCGTCGTCGGCGACGTTGAGGGCCTGTACGCGCAGGGACGCCTGGTGCACCATGGCGTCCCGGTCGACCAGGGAACTGCGGGTCCCGGCCTGGGAAACCCGGAATCCCTCCTGCAGCATGCGCTGTGCGTCCTCACGCATGGTGTCGAGCCGTTCGTAGGCTTCGTCGACGCGGCGCTGTTCTGCTGCGATCTCCGCGTCTTTGAACTGAGAGACCTGCGACGACATGCGGCTCCTTCGACTGGGCTTCCTGACGGAAACCCGCTGGTCCACCAGAAAAATGGCAGAGAAGAAGCTTACGCGCCCAAGGTCACCCAGGGGAAACGGAGAAATTCGAGCCCGGCCGACCAACGGGGCATGCTGGTTGATTCAACGGCCTGTCGACCGGCGACCAGGAGCGCCAGGCCACCCCGGCGGCAGCCGCGCCGGGAGCTCGCTGTGCCTGCCGGTCGGTTCGGGGAGGCCCGCGAGACGCTCGTGCCGTAGGCGGCGGGTGTGCGAACCCGCGAGACGTCGTTGGGCGTCTCGCGGGTCCGGGATCGGATCAGACGGGGGTGGCTTCGCCGAAGCTCATGATGAGGTGGTCGACGGTGGTGGAGGTCAGGGCGTGCGCCCTGCCCAGGCCCAGGGTGCGGAGCTCCTCGGCCCGGGGGTGGTCGCCCAACTGGACCGTGGCGCCGGCGGGGCGCATGCGGACGCCGGTGGGGGACATGGTCCAGGGGGTGCGGCGGGTGACGCCGTCGAGGCAGGAGTAGGCGTCGATTTCGGGGTTTCCGGCGCCGTCGGGGACGCGGAGGCCCGGGTTGACCTGGAGGGCGATGACGAGCTTGCCGTCGAGCCAGACCGCGCAGCGGCGGGGGCCTTCGGTGAGGTCCACGGGCAGGTGCGCGATCTCCTTGGGGAAGCCCCAGATCGTCCGGCCGGCCTCCAGGGTGAAGGCGCCGTCAACGGGTAGCCAGTGGATGAACGCGCCGATGTTCTTGAGGGAGCGCGGGGAGCCCGGCTTGTGGACCAGGAAGGCGACGGCGAACTCGTGGTACGGGCCGAGGTCGCCGTCCTGGTAGTCCACGAAGGCCAGCGAGCAGATCGCCCGGCCGGGGATCGGCCGGGCCACTTCGAGGCCGGAGTAGGCGATGAGCTCCTGGGCGGCCTGGGCCGGGACGGCGAACATCGCGGACGCCACCTGTGCGGAGCGGATCTCAACGGGCATGGAGATCGTTTTTCCCTGAATCACATGCATGCCCTAAGTAGAACAGGTTCTAGACTCGAGTCTCAAGTGCTGACCTGAGCCGGTCCAGTGAGGCGCGCATCTCGGCCCGGTCCACCTGGGCGGACCTGCTCTCGCGCACCCAGTACTCCGACAGCCGGGTCCGGTCGCCGAGCGGGTCGAGCCGGTAGCCCCACACCTCGATCTCCCGGCGCAGCCGGGTGACCCGGAAGGCGAAGGCCCGGTCCGGGACCTCCACGGTGATCTCGCAGCTGCTCACCAGGTAGCGCCACCCCAGCTTGTCGTGGGCCTGCTCGGCACTGGACACCGCCTCGTAGACCTGAGCGGCCGGCGCGGCGATCAGCACGCTCTCCTCGGCCACGAAGGTGTCGCCCGCACTCATCGCAGGTGGGTGAAGCGCCGGGACCAGTCCGTGTACCAGGCCTCGAAGAAGGCGTGTCCCTCGGCCATCGGCATCAGATAGATCACCGTCTCGGCGTAGTAGCGCCGCTGGAAGTCCGGCGGCATCTGGTCGAGCCGCTGCACGTTGCTGACCCGGTCGGCGAGCTTCACCCAGACCGCCTCCGGCGGCGCCTCGCGCAGCCGGCGCAGATAGGCGACCTTGTTGGCGCGCTTCTCGGTCCGGCAGCGGGCCGGCGGCAGGGTGACCCAGTCGACGTACTCGGCGACGACCGGCCCGAACTCCGCCTCGATCTCGGCGAGCGAGGCGGCGGTGTCCTCGACGGTGTCGTGCAGCAGGACCGCGGCCAAGACCGCGGGATCACTGACGCCGGCCCCGCGGACCAGGACTTCGAGGGCCTCCAGGAGGTGCTCCAGGTACGGCACTCCGGTGGGGCGGCGCTGGTCGCCGTGCCAGCGCCGCGCGGCGGCCGCGGCTCGCGCGACGATCTCGTACGTCTCGGCGGGCAGTTCGGCTTCGATCTCCGGTGCCGCCCGGTCCCAGTCATGCCAGTTCAAGAAGTCCACGGTTTCAGTCTAGGTAGCCCCAGAGCCGGGAAATCTCACGGAGTTTCTCGGGGACCTGGTCGGCGGTCGGCAGCGGGCGGGCCTCCTGGACCTGGCCGGACTTGATGTTGGCGCTCCAGTCTCCGAAGATCGCCTTGATCGGGCCGTGGTCCTGCTTGCCGTAGTCGAGCATCTCGGGCTCCCACTCGACGCCGAGATAGGCGCAGAGCCTCCTGGTCTCCCCGGCCGGGTCCGCGGTGAGCTCCTCGTAGCGGAGGGTGTGGCCGTCGAGGTTCTGCCGGGCGTCCTCGACGCCCTGCACGTAGTTGAAGATCTCGTCGGTGACCGCGTCGCGCTCGGAGCCCTTGCGCCGGGTCAGCACCGACTCGACGACCGAGGCGGGGTGGCGGAGCAGGAAGATGTAGCGGGCGTGCGGCCAGGCCGAGTCGATCCGCCGCCACATCAGGGCGTTGGCGGGGGTCTTGTCGACGACCAGGCTTTTGCCGCTGCGTTCCAGCTCGTGGTGGAGGACGCGGTCCCACAGCAGGTGCTCGAGCTCCTTGCGCTCCAGCCCGAGCGCGCCCATCACGTCCTCGGAGTAGTCCCGGCTGGGCCGGACCTCGAGGGTGCGCAGGTGGAGCTCGTGTGGGGCGCGGATCTCGGAGTGGCTGTTGAGCAGCACCCGCAGCAGGGTGGAGCCCGACCGGACCGACGACAGGACGAAGACCGGGGACTCCACCAGGCGGGAGGTCCGGGACGGAAGAATGATCTTCTTCTTCGCCTTCACACCCGGGGGGCGAAGTGCCTCTGCCAGGTGTTCGGTCCGCCGCCGAAGTGCCTTCTTGACCGCACTCGGGCGTTGTGCATCCTGCATGATTCAGGTCCGTCCCTTCCGTCGTTCAAGGAACATACCGGCACAGGACGCCCATAGCGCCCAATGTTTCTGAATATTCACTAAGATCGTGCAACCTCAGGGGGCCTTGGGGTGTCGCCACGATTCTCGCAGGTAGCGTAGCCCTTCCCGGACGAGCTTGGGCCGGTCCCCGGCCAGGTCGTGCCGTTCGCCCGGGTCGTTGCGCAGGTCGTACAGCTCGATCCGCCAGCGCTTGCCGGGCGCACTGTACTCAGGTCCGGGCGCGAACCCGACCAGCTTCCAGTGCCCGCCGAACCGCACCGCCGCCGCCGCGTTCCGGCCCCGGCCGTGATCTTCTTTCAGGTGCAGCGGGGTGCTCCCGGCGTGCAGCCGGGTCCAGTAGAGGTACTTGTGCTTCGGCGGCCCGGCCGCACCGGTGAAGACCTTGCGCAGCGACAGGCCGTCGGTGGTCGGGGTGGCGACGCCGGCGAAGTCGGTGACGGTCGCCATGAGGTCGTAGTGGACGGTCTGGTGCGCGGTCCGCTTCCCTGCCGTACGAGACATGATCTTGGGTGACCAGGCGATGAACGGGACCCGGATGCCGCCCTCGTAGAGGTTGCGCTTGATCCCGCGGTAGGGGCCTGAGGCGTCGAAGAAGCTCGGGTGCACCCCGCCCTCCTGATGCGCCCCGTTGTCGCTGGTGAAGATGATGATCGTGTTGTCGTCCAGCCCGAGGTCACGGACTTCCCGCACGACCAGGCCCACATAGTCGTCGAGCTTGCTGATCTGCGCGGCGTGGATCCGGTCGGCGGGCTTCCAGTTCTTCCGGTCCCGGTACCGGCCCTCGTTCGGGGCGACCGACGGGGCGTGCGGCAACGGCAGCGTGAGCATCATCAGGAACGGGTCGTCCCGGTGCTGCCGGAGGAACGCCAGGGCCCGTTCGGTGATCAGGTCGGGGCCGTAGGAGAGCCCGACATCGCCGGTGTTGCCGGGGTAGGTGATCGGGGTCCGGCCGTCCCACAGTCGCCGGGGGTAGTAGCTCTTGGCGCTGTGGTGGGTCAGGTAGCCGAAGAAGTCGGTGAAGCCCCGCGACACCGGGTGGCCGGGCTGGTCGCCCCGGTCCTGGCCGAAGCCCCACTTGCCGAACAGCGCCGTACGGTAGCCCTCGGCCTTGAGGACCTCGGCGATCGTGGCTTCGGAGGGGTCGAGCGGCAGTTCGCCCTGCGGTCCGGGGTTGCGGCGCACCGAGCAGTGCCCGGTGTGCAGGCCGGTCAGCAGGCTGGCCCGGGCCGGCGCGCAGACCGATGCGGAGGCGTAGCCGTCGGTGAAGCGCAGCCCCTCGCGGGCGAGCCGGTCGATGTTCGGTGTCTTGATCTTCTTCTGCCCGTAGCAGCCGATCTCGCCGTAGCCGATGTCGTCGGCCAGCACCATGATGATGTTGGTCCGGCGGCTCTTTGACCTGGCCCGGGAAGAGCCGTCCGGTGAGGGCATCGCCCGGGGAGCCGTGGTCGGCCAGGCCGAGACGGCGGCGGAACCGAGAGCCACAGCGCTGGCGCCGAAAAGGAATCGGCGCCTGCCTGGCCGGGGGGACGTCATGTGCGTGGACTCCACTGATCGTTCGAGGGGAGTGCCAGCCTAGCGGTGCGGCCGCCGTTCGGCGGAAAACGTCAGGTGGTGTTGTCCGCTCGTTCACCTGCTGTGCGCGCCGGGCAGCGAGGATGTGCGCAGCAACCCCGTCGTCGAAACAGAGCAGCCACTGAATGTCCGACCAGGCCTGGGTGGAATCCCCGCTCCAACTGCTGTCCGCGATCGAGGCCCGGCACGCCGGGATCCTCGGCCCCGTGGACCTGCTGGCGCGCGCCGGTTCCGAGCCGCTGCGCGCGACCGTCGAGGAACTCCGGCGGCTGGGCCTGCCCGAGGGCGCCACGATCGGGTTCGGCGGGCGCGCGACGCCCGCGCGCGGCACCTGGGCGGTCGGCGACGCCTTCTCCGGCCAGGTGCAGGGCCGGCTGGTGACAGGACGGCCCGAGCGGATCCTGCTGGTCGACGACGGCCTGGCCACCCTCCACCTGCTGGGGCTGCTCGCCGGGCCCTGGCGGCAACCGTTGGTCAGGGCGCGCGCCCAGGCCGGGCCGGTGCGCCGCCTGCTGGGCTCGCTGGCGGGGGCAAGACTGCGGTCCGCTGCCCGGAACGGCCGGGTCGTGGTGTTCACCGGGCTCCCGGTCCCGTTCACCGTGCTCACCCGGGCCAGGCGGATCGGGATCACGGTGCTCACCCATGACTTCCCCTACCTGCGCTCGCTGCCGGCCGATCCGCCGCCGGCCGAGACCAAGGTCCTGCTGGGCACCTCACTGGTGCACAACGGGCTGGTCGACCGGGTGGCGTTCCTGTCCTGGGTGGAGGCCCAGGTCGCCGACGAACCGGTGGCCTACTACCCGCACCGGCGCGAGTGCCCCCAGGTGCTGGAGCTCCTCCGGGCCGACCCGCGGGTCACGCTGGTCGAACGCGGCCTGCCGGTCGAACTCAGCCTGCGCAGCCTGACCGCCGAGCACCGGGTGCTGTCGCTGCCCTCGACCGCGCTGACCTCGCTGCGGGTACTGCTGGGCCCGGACGGCCCGCAGATCGAGGGCGTCACCGTCCCCGCCGCCTGGTGGACCGACGAGGCCGACCAGTCGCTGCGCACCCACCTCAGCCTCTTCACCCTCGGACCGGAACTCGTGTGAAGATCCTCGCCGTGGCCGACTCCGACTCCTACCTGAAGTGGGCGGCCACCCTGCTCGACCAGGTGCCGCCCGGCTGGGACCGGCGGCTCGTCGTCGTCCGCACCCCGATCACGCCGTCGCCCGGCCAGATCCGGGCCGCGGTCAGCGGCTCCCGCAGCACCGGGGCGGTCACGGTCACCGCGACGGCCGTCCGGCGGCTGCTCCGGGACTACGACCCGGACGCGGTCCTGCTGGCGTGCACCGGACCGGTCGTCCGGGCGCTGTCGGACC
>JBDSTJ010000131.1:0-9251 GCA_039928335.1 Streptosporangiaceae bacterium
GCTTGGTTAGGTCTGCGAAAAGATCTCATGTTCTTCGGCCGTACCGGTTTGTAACGTTTGGATGTCACACTCTTGACGGGTCCCGGTGTGAGGGGCTTCACTGCGTGGGAGCGCTCCCACGAACGACCTCCACGCCTGACCCCACCCCCGTCCGGGAGGACGAAACCCCATGAGAATCACCCCCCGATCCGCCATGATCGCCTCGGCTCTCGCCGGCATCCTGGCGGTGACCTCGGCCTGCTCCAGTGACGACAAGAAGACCGACGACTCCTCGGCCGGCGGTGCCAAGAACATCACCCTCACCGTCGACACCTTCGGCGACTTCGGCTTCAAGACGGCCAAGCTGTTCGACGCCTACGAGGCGAGCCACCCCGGTGTCAAGATCGAGGAGCGCAACACCAAGGAGCACGAGAAGGTCTACGTGCCCAAGCTGCTGCAGTACCTCGAGTCGGGCAGCGGCGCGGGTGACGTCGTGGCGCTGGAAGAGGGCGACGTGACCCGCTTCCAGGCCACGCCGGACAAGTTCGCCGACCTCAACTCCTACGGAGCGGCCTCGCTGAAGGCCGACTACCTCGGCTGGAAGTGGTCGCTCGGCACCGCGGGCGAGAAGGTCTTCGCCCTCGGCACCGACGTCGGCGGCCTGGCCATGTGCTACCGGACCGACCTGTTCAAGCAGGCCGGCCTGCCCACCGAGCGCGGCGAGGTCGGTGCGCTGTGGCCCAGCTGGGACGAGTACGTCGCGACCGGCGTGAAGTTCCAGGACAAGGTCAAGGGCACCAGGTTCGTCGACGGTCCGGTCACGGTCTACAACGCGATCCTGTCGCAGGAGGCGCCGAAGTCCGGTGGAAACGCCACCTACTTCGACACCTCCAACGCCTACCAGGCCGACAAGAACCCGGCGGTCAAGAGCGCCTTCGACACCGTCATCAAGATGCATGACGCCAAGCTCACCGCGGGCCTGGACAGCTTCACCCCGCCGTGGATCGCCGGGTTCAAGAAGAACACCTTCGCCACGATGGCCTGCCCGGCCTGGATGCTCGGAGTGATCAAGGAGAACGCGGGCGACTCCTACAAGGGCAAGTGGGACGTCGCCAAGGTGCCCGGCGAGGGCGGCAACTGGGGCGGCTCCTACCTCGCCGTCCCGGCCCAGGGCAAGCACCTCAAGGAGGCCGCCGAGCTCGCGGCGTTCCTGACCAACCCCGAGTCCCAGGTTGCGATCTTCAAGGCGATCGGCCCGCTGCCGACCCGGACCTCCGCGCTGGCCAACCCCGAGGTCAAGGGCTTCGTGAACGACTACTTCAACAACGCCCCGGTGGGTGAGATCTTCGCGACCGGAGCAGCCAGCCTCAAGCCGGTCTTCCTCGGTACCAAGAACACCGAGGTCAGGACCGCCTTCCAGGCGGCGCTCCTCGCCATGGACCAGGGCAAGCTCACGCCGGACAAGGCCTGGACCAAGGCCGTCGCCGACGGCCAGAAGGCGGCCCGTTAGCAGTCCCTCCCACCCCCTCCGCGCCGACCGGCGCGGAGGGGGCCGGTGAAAGGCGATCCATGAACGACCTGCGCACCCGCGCCGCGGCACCGGCTCCACCACCGGCGAAGGCGGTCCCCGAGCAGCCGGCCCTCCGCAAGCTGGCCACCTGGCTGGACTTCAAGGCCGCCCCCTATTTCCTGATCTCCCCGTACTTCCTGCTCTTCTCGGTCTTCGGGCTCTTCCCGCTGGGCTACACCCTTTGGGTCTCGCTGCACGACTGGCAGCTCGGCGGCGGCGAGCGGAAGTTCGTCGGGTTCGACAACTACACGGAGCTGTTCCAGGACGCCGACTTCTGGAACTCCGTCATCAACACGCTCGGCATGTTCGTGCTGGCGACGGTGCCCCAGCTGCTGCTGGCGCTGTTCCTGGCCAACGCGTTGAACAGGCGTCTCAGGGGCCGGTTGTTCTTCAGGCTCGCGGTGCTGATCCCGATGGTCACCTCGATCGTCGCGGTGGCCATCGTGTTCAGCCAGTTGTTCGCCCGCGACTTCGGTCTCGTCAACTGGCTGCTGCGCACCGACGGGCTGGACTGGACCGCGGACAAGAAGACCTCGTGGACCGCGATCGCGATGATGGTCGACTGGAGATGGACCGGCTACAACGCGATGATCTACCTCGCCGCGATGCAGTCGATCCCCAAGGACCTGTACGAGGCGGCCTCGATCGACGGGGCCTCCCCCCGCCGGCAGTTCTTCCGGATCACGCTGCCGATGCTCCGGCCGGCCATCGTCTTCACCGCGATCATCTCGACCATCGGCGGCCTCTCGCTGTTCACCGAACCGCTGAACTTCGGCTCCGGCGACATCATGGGCGGCACACTCCGGCAGTTCCAGACCACGGCCATGTACATGTACGAGAGCGCCTTCCTGCACACCAGGTACGGCTACGCGGCGGCCATCGCGGCGATGCTCTTCGTCCTGATCCTGGTGGTCTCGCTGGTCAGCTTTCTCCTCACCCGCAGGATCGGAGGGTCCCGATGAACCGGGCCACCCCGCTCGTCAAGATCACCCTGGTTGCGGCGATCATCCTCTCGGCCTTTCCGATCTACTGGATGTTCATCGTCGCGACCCGCACCAACGACGTGGTCGGCCAGTTCCCGCCGCCGTTCCTGCCCGGCGGTGAACTGGGGGAGAACCTCAGACGGCTGTTCGCCACCGAGGACGCCCACTTCGTCCGGGGACTGGTGAACTCCGGGATCGTGGCGGGCATCATCACCGTGTCGGTGGTGCTGTTCTCCTCGCTGGCCGGGTTCGCCTTCGCCAAGCTGAGGTTCAGGGGCCGCAACGTCCTGCTCGTCCTGGTGCTGGTCACGATGATGGTGCCGATGGCCCAGATCGGGATCATCCCGCTCTACCTGATGATGGTGAAGTTCGGCTGGACCCAGGACCTCAAGGCCGTGATCGTCCCGTTCCTGGTCAACGGCTTCGGGGTCTTCCTGATGCGGCAGTACGCCGCCGAGGCGATCCCGGACGAGCTGATCGAGGCGGCGCGGGTCGACGGCTGCTCCACGCTGCGGATCTACTGGAGCGTGGTGCTGCCGGCGCTCCGGCCCGCCATCGCGGTGCTCGGACTGTTCACCTTCATGCAGACCTGGAACGAGTTCGTCTGGCCGTTCGTGGTCCTCGACCCGGCCAACCCGACCGTCCAGATGTCCATCTCCGGCCTCAACGGGGCGCACGCCGCCGACTACACCCTGGTCTTCACCGGGACCGCGCTGGCGACGATTCCGCTGATAGGGATCTTCATTCTCTTCGGCCGCCAGATCGTCGGCGGCATCATGGAAGGCGCTGTGAAGGCATGACCGACCACTTTCCCGAGGGCTTCGTGCTGGGGACGGCCACCGCGGCGTACCAGATCGAAGGGGCCACGGCCGAGGACGGCCGGGGGGTCAGCATCTGGGACACCTTCAGCCACACGCCCGGCAGGGTGCTCAACGGCGACAACGGCGACGTCGCCAACGACCACTACCACCGCTTCCGCGAGGACGTGGCGCTCATGGCCGACCTCGGCGTCGGCGCCTACCGCTTCTCCGTCGCCTGGCCCCGGGTGCAGCCCGACGGCCAGGTCAACCAGCGGGGCCTTGACTTCTACCGGCGGCTGGTGGACGAGCTCGGCGGGGCGGGCATCGAGCCCTACGTCACGCTCTACCACTGGGACCTGCCGCAGTACCTGGAGGACGCCGGCGGCTGGCCCGAACGGGACACCGCCTACCGTTTCGCCGAGTACGCCCAGCTGGTGCACGGCGCGCTCGGCGACCGGGTGACCAACTGGCTGACGGTCAACGAGCCCTGGTGCGCGGCGTTCCTCGGGTACGGGTCGGGCGACCACGCGCCGGGCCGACGTGACCCGGCGGACGCGCTCAGAGCGGCCCACCACCTGCTGCTCGGGCACGGCCTGGTCGCCTCGGTGCTGCGCACGACCTCGACGAAGGTCGGGATCGCGCCCAACCTCTACGCGATCTCGCCGGCGACCGGCAGCGCCGCCGACCTCGACGCCGCCCGCCGCATCGACGGCCTGCAGAACCGGTTCTTCCTCGACGCGGTGCTGCGCGGGGAGTATCCGCTGGACGTGCGAACCGACGTCGCCCACCTGGGTTTCGAGGAGTGCGTGAAGGACGGCGACCTGGATCTGATCGGTGGCCCGATCGACCTGCTGGGGATCAACTACTACAGCCGGCACACGGTCTCGGCCGAACCCGGCGAGCAGGTCGCGACCTCACCGTTCGCCGGCGCGTCGCCGTGGCCGGGCTCGGAGGAGGTGTCGTTCGTCACCGCCGGGCGGCCCGTCACCGACATGGGCTGGGAGGTCGACGCCACGGGCCTGCACGAGGTCCTCACCCGGGTCGCCAAGGAGTACCCGGCCGTGCCGCTGTTCATCACCGAGAACGGCGCGGCCTATGTCGACGAGGTCACCGAGAAGGGGGTGGACGACCCGGAGCGGGTCGCCTACCTCGACGGGCACCTGCGGGCCTGCCAGGCCGCAATCGCCGACGGGGTGCCGCTGAAGGGCTATTTCGCCTGGTCGTTCATGGACAACTACGAGTGGGGCTGGGGTTACGCCAAGCGGTTCGGTCTCGTCCACGTCGACTTCGGCACCCAGGTCCGCACCCCGAAGACCAGCGCCCGCTGGTTCGGTGAGGTGGCCCGGCACAATGGTCTTTCGTGACAGCACAGAGACCCACTCTTGAAGCGGTGGCCGCGCGCGCCGGCGTCGGGCGCGGCACCGTCTCCCGGGTGATCAACGGCTCGCCGAAGGTGAGCATCCAGGCCAGGAAGGCCGTGGAGCAGGCGATCAAGGAACTGGGCTACGTGCCGAACCCGGCGGCCAGGACCCTGGTGACCCGGCGCACCGACACCGTGGCCCTGGTGGTGTCGGAGTCGGAGGAGCGGATCTGGGGTGAGCCGTTCTTCGCCGGGATCATCCGGGGGATCAGCGCCGGCCTGGCCGAGACCGGCTTCCAGCTGATCCTGGCGATGGCCCAGTCCGCAGCCGATCACGAGCGGCTGGAACGGTATCTGACCGGCCAGCACGTGGACGGGGCACTGCTGCTGTCGCTGCACGGCGACGACCCGCTGCCCCGGCACCTGGAGGAGCGCGGGCTGCCGACCGTGATGGCGGGGTCCTCACCCGGCCACACCCCGGTGGCCTATGTGGACGCCGACAACCGGGGCGGGGCCCGACAGGCCGTTCGGCACCTGCTGGAGCGGGGCCGGGGCCGGATCGCCGCGATCGCCGGGCCGCAGGACATGCAGGTGGGTGTCGACCGCCTGGCCGGCTACCGGGACCAGGTCGCCGGGGACCTGGTGGCCTTCGGTGACTTCTCCGAGGACAGCGGGGCCACCGCGATGCGGGACCTGCTGGCCAGGGATCCCCTGCTCGACGCGGTCTTCGCCGCGTCGGACCCGATGGCGATCGGGGCGATGCGGGTGCTGCGTGAGCACGGCCGCTCGGTCCCCGGCGACGTGGCCGTGGTCGGGTTCGACGACTCGACCACGGCCCGGCACACCGACCCGCCGCTGAGCTCGGTGCACCAGCCGGTGGAGGCGATGGGCCGGGCGATGGCCGAGCTGATGGTCGCCCGGATCCAGGGGCAGGAGACCCACCCGCTGATCCTCGACACCCATCTGGTCGTGCGCCAGTCGTCCTGACTGGTATACCGGTAGGAAACACGAGGCCGATATCGTGGGGAGATGACCGATTTCGAGCTGGTGTTCAGAGCCCAGCGGGTGATCACTCCGCACGGTGAGGCGGCTCTCAACATCGGGGTCACCGCCGGCAGGATCGTCGCGGTGACCCCCGGCGAGCTCACCGGCCGGACCGTCGTGGAGCTCGCTGCGGACGAGGTGCTGCTGCCCGGCCTGGTCGACACCCACGTGCACGTCAACGAGCCGGGCCGGACCGAGTGGGAGGGGTTCGCCTCCGCCACCCGCGCGGCGGCGGCCGGCGGCGTCACGACGATCATCGACATGCCGCTCAACTCGATCCCGGCGACCGTCGACGTGGCCGCGCTGAACGTCAAGAAGAAGGCCGCCCTCGGGCAGTGCCACGTCGACGTCGGGTTCTGGGCCGGAGCGATCCCCGGGAACGTTCCCGAACTCAAGGCGCTCCAGGACGAGGGCGTCTTCGGGTTCAAGTGCTTCACCTCGCCGTCCGGGGTCGCGGAGTTCCCCGAGCTGTCGTGGACCGGGATCGAGGCGGCCATGGTCGAGATCGCCTCGTTCGACGGGCTGCTGATCGCCCATGCCGAGGATCCGCGATCGCTGTCGGAGCCGGCCGGGGGCGGCGTCGCCCAGTTCCTCGACTCCCGCCCGCCCGAGGCCGAACTGCAGGCGATCGCCCAGGTGGTCGGGGCGGCCCGCAGGACAGGCTGCCGGGCCCACATCGTGCACCTGTCCGCGGCCGAAGGCATCGTCCGGCTCGCCGAGGCGCAGGCCGACGGGGTCCGGATCACGGCCGAGACCTGCCCGCACTATCTGACACTGACCGCGGTCGAGGGGGCGTCGACGGCCTACAAGTGCTGCCCGCCCCTGCGCGACCCCGGTAACCAGGACCGGCTCTGGGCCGGCCTGGCCGCCGGTCGGCTCGCGTGCGTCGTCTCCGACCACTCACCGTGCACCGCCGAGCTGAAACGCGGCGACTTCGCTACGGCCTGGGGCGGGATCGCCTCCCTCCAGTTGGGCCTGCCGGTGGTCTGGACCGCCGCCAGGGACCGGGGGTTCGCCCTCCTCGACGTGGTCCGCTGGATGGCCGCGGGACCCGCGGACCTGGTCGGGCTGACCCGCAAGGGCCGGATCGAGGTCGGCGCGGACGCCGACTTCTGCGTGTTCGCGCCCGAGGAGGCCCAGACCGTCGACCCGGCCGCCCTGCACCACAAGAACGCCGTCACCCCGTACGCGGGCGCGAAGCTGACCGGCGCGGTGCGCAGCAGTTGGCTGGCCGGTTCCCTGATCGACCTGACCGAACCGCGTGGCCGGTTCCTGACCCGGGGGGTCTGATGAGCTTCCAGGACCTCCCCGACCTGGCCGTGCGGACCGTGGGCGGCTCGGTGATCGCCGCGAACGACGAGACGTTCGCCGAGCGCGAGAACCTGATCAAGGCCGGGCCCGCGGGCTACTCCTGCGCCACCTTCGGGAACAAGGGCCAGGTGTATGACGGGTGGGAGACCCGCCGCCGCCGGACCGAGGGCCACGACTGGGCCGTGATCCGGCTCGGTATGCCCGGCGAGATCCGTGGCGTGGTGATCGACACCGCGCACTTCAAGGGCAACTACCCACCGTTCGCGACCGTGGAGGCCTGCGCCGCCGAGGGCCATCCCGGGCCGGCCGAGCTGACCGGCTGGGTCGAGATCGTCCCCCGGTCCGGGCTCAACGGCGACGGCGAGAACCCGTTCCCGGTGGAGGTGCCGGGCCGGTTCACCCATGTGCGGCTCAACATCTTCCCCGACGGGGGTGTGGCCCGGCTGCGCGTGCACGGCAGCCCGGTGGCCGATCCGCGGCTGCTGACCGCGGGGCTCCCCGTCGACCTGGCCGCGCTGGAGAACGGGGCCGTCGTCGACGGCTGCTCGAACATGTTCTACTCCTCACCGTCGAACCTGATCGCTCCCGGCCAGGCCGAGGTGATGGGCGCGGGCTGGGAGACCGCCCGCCGCCGCGACACCGCCAACGACTGGGTGACCGTGCGGCTCTGCGCTCCCGGCACGGTCCGGATCGCCGAACTCGACACGACTCATTTCGTGGGCAACGCCCCCGGCTGGGCGACGCTCGGCGGCGAGGTCGAGGGCGCGTGGGTGCCGCTGCTGGCCCGCACCGCCCTCCAGCCCGACACCCGGCACCGCTTCGTCCTGCCGTCCGGCCCCAAGGTGGCCCGGGTCCGCCTCGACGTGTTCCCCGACGGGGGCATGGCCAGGCTGAGGCTGTACGGCAAGCTGTCGAAACCCGGGCGCAGACTCCTGATCGATCGTTTCGAGGCACTGACCGGGACATCGTGAGGTGAGGTATGCGGAACGGCCGTCGCGCCACGGGGTGATCTGGACCCGGACCGCTCCGGCGGGGCAGACCGGGCGGGTCCTGCCCGACGGCTGTCTGGATCTGCTCTGGGACGGCCGGGTCCTGCTCGTGGCCGGGCCCGACACCCGTGCGTTCGTGACGACGGCCCCGGCCGAGACGGCCTACACCGGGCTGCGGTTCCGGCCGGGGACCGGGCCGCGGATCCTTGGTGTGCCCGCGCGCGAACTGCGCGACCAGCGGGTGCCGTTGGCCGCGCTCTGGCCGGGCGCGCGGGTCCGGCGGCTCACCGAGCGGATCGCCGAGGCACCCGACCCGGCCGCGCTGCTGGCGGGCCTGGCCGCCGTAGGCGACCGGGACGCCGGCCCGGTCGACCCGGTGGTCGGAGCCGTGCTGGCGGACCTGGGCCGGCCGGTGGCCGACAGCGCGGCCGCGGTCGGCCTGAGCGAGCGGCAGCTGCACCGCCGCTGCCAAGCCGCCTTCGGCTACGGAGCCAAGACACTCGCCCGGATCCTGCGGATGGAGCGCGCCCTCGCGCTGGCCAGGGCCGGCCTGCCGTTCGCCTCGGTCGCGGCCGTCGCGGGCTATGCCGACCAGGCCCACCTGTCCCGGGAGGTCAAGTCGCTGACCGGGCTGCCGCTCGGCGAGCTCAGTCGGACTTGAGCGGGCAGAACAGGTCCACGGCGTTGCCGTCCGGATCGTGCAGGACCGCGTAGCGCTGCCCCCAGACGGCGTCCCACGGCACCTTGTCACCCTCATACCCGGCCGAGGTCAGCTCACCGAAGATCCGGTCGACGTCGGCCGGGACCGGGCAGCGGAACGCGAAGCTCACCCGGGAGCCGCCGGTCGGGGCGGTCCAGCCCGGATCGAAGGAGTTGATCGTCGCCACGGTGTCCCAGGCCATCAGCGGCCCGCCCGGCAACGGGAACTCCACATGCGGGGACTGGTCGGCCTCGGCCGGGATGGCGAGGCCGAGCCTGCGGTAGAACGCCAGGGACCTGGCCATGTCGGCGACCACGAGCCCGAAGAAGTGAAACTGAAGAGTCATGAGCCCACGTTAGGACCGCTCCGCCGCCCAGGTCTTGAACGAATCGGACGCTCCGCAGACCGCAGTACCGCCCGGCACGGCGCAACCGTGCCGGGCGGGGTTCAGCGGGGCAGCCGGGCCAGGGTCTCCTCGGCCTCGCCCATGATGCGCTCGATCAGTTCCGCGCAGG
>JBDSTJ010000132.1:0-2796 GCA_039928335.1 Streptosporangiaceae bacterium
TGGCTGAGCGCTTCCTCCAGGGCTCGTTTGATATCGGATCCGGTTCGAGCCCATCCGAAGAAGCGGGTCGAGGTAGTGAAGATAGCCGCTGTCCAGGCCCGCCTCCTCCATCAGGTCCGCGAACAGCCGCGAGTGCATGCGGGCGGCCCTTCCCCCGCCGTACTCGTCGAACTCGACCGCCACCACGGCGGCCTTGGCCCTGCCCTGGAGCCGCGGGATGAGCCAGGCGTGCGGGTCGGCCTCCTTGAGGTGGTAGATCGACCGGTGGATCAGCAGCTCGCGCAGCTGCGCCCAGGTGCCGTCGTCCTTCAGGTGGTGGGATACGCCCCTGGCGTCGAGCTTCTCGACCAGCAGCGGTTCCACAGCGGCCTCGACGTCGTCGCCGCCGGCCGTGGCCGACCTCAGCGCCGCCAGAAAGAGCCGCTCGAGGGCGCGGCGGAAGTCCAGCAGGCCCGGGTCCCATTCCCAGGCCTCCTCGACGTCGGCGAACCCGCGGTAGTGCAGCTCGTAGCAGAGGTGGAGGGCAAGCTGCAGGTCCTCCCCGAACGGGTCCACGCCCTCGAGCCCGAACGCCGGCAGGCCCGGTCCGGCCGGCCGCCGCAGGGCCTCGACGACCAGCGTTGACAGCGGTCCTCGTGCTGCAGGCAGGGCACAGACGATCAAAGTGGTGGCGGTCATTCGTTCCTCGATCATCGCAAAGGTCGGTCCTGGGTCAGGTGGCAGTCTCTGCCCTCGAAGCCTCTGCCCTCGAATACGGACCTCATACTTCGGAGGAATCCCTGGTCGTCAGCTGGGCAGGGAGCGGTCATGACTCTCGCTGAGGAATTCCTGCTGCTGGCACTGAGGGACGACACGGGCAAACCGTGGATCGACGGCACGAAGCTCGGGGCGGCGCTGGCCGGCGCCGCGATCATGGAGCTCGCCCTGGACGGGGCGCTGCGGCTGACCGAGGACGACGACTCCGGTCACCGGGCGGGGCGGCTCGTCGCCACCGGGCGCGCTCCGGCCGATTCCCGGCTGGCCGGACTGATCCCCGTCGTCGACGACCGCAAGCCCAAGGACGCGGTCGGCAAGGTCGCCGGGTTCACCGCCTGGAACAACAGGGCAGAGGACCTCAAGTCCGCGCTGCTGGTCGACCTAGCCGAGGCGGGCGCCCTCACCGAGGAGCGGCGGAAGGTCCTCGGGCTGTTCCCCACCACGGTCTGGAAGGCGGCCGACCCGTCTCTGGAGGCCGCGGTCCTGCAGCGGGTCGGCGCCACCGTCCGCCAGGGCGCCGACCCCGACGACCGCACCGCCGCGCTCATCTCGATCCTGCAGGCCGTCGACCTGCTGCCCAAGCTCTTCCCCGATGCCGACAAGCGCTCGGTCCGCGACCGCGGCCAGGAGATCAGCGAAAGCGACTGGGGCGGCCAGGCCGTCCGCAAGGCCGTCCAGGAGATCCAGGCCGTCACCGCCACGGTCATCACCACCAGCATCATCGCCACCGGAGCGACCTGAGCCGCGGCCGGGCACGCCGTCCGGCCCTGAGCTTCGGGTGGGTCCCCAGACGTCCCCCGAACGGCGCCTGGTGTTCCCGAAGAGAACACCAGGCGCGTACTTACTCAGTTGCCAGGTGTCGACTCGCCATCGAAACGTGCTTCCGGCCGTCAGAGCTTGTAGAAGTCCGTGTAGTGGTTGGGCGAAAAGTACACGACGCCCGTGCTGCGGTTGACGACGATCCGGTAGGCGTCCCGGGCCGCGCCCCTGGCCCTGGAATAGACGTCGTACTCATAGTAGGTGGCGCCCGGCAGTTGCCCCTCGCGGTTGTAGAAGCGCCCGCCGGTGTAGTTGTACTTGCCGTCGGGCCAGGAGTACCAGCCGCTGCTCGTCGGGTAGCCCTTGCCGGACCAGATCGTCTTGGCCGACCGGCCGGCCGCACAGGTGGACAGGGTGCAGGAACCGTAGACCGTGGCATGCGCCGGAACGGCGACACCGACACCGGTCAGGGAGGTGGCGGCCGTGATCGTGAGCACGAACCGGGCCGAGCGGGGGAAGTGCACGGGGGCCTCCTTCGACGGGGAAGAGTCCTTATCGTCACACGGACAGGCCCTGACTTCTGTCAATAACAAGTGAATTCTTCCTGACTGCCAGAGGCGCGCAGTTCAGGGGCCCCTGGGCGGATTGTCACAGGAATGTGGGTTTCGTCGTGTGACCCATGGTCGGGTCACCTAGACCGCCGGAGAGCGGGCCGACAGGGTGAGCGGTAGCCAACCACCCCTGGAGTGAGCATGCGAACCGCCCGACCCCTCCTGCAATCGGCACTGGCCGCCGCGCTGGTCTCGACCGCCTTCGCCGGGACGGCCCACGGGTCGGAGCCCGTGGTGTCCCGGGGAGTGACCATCCCCGTCTTCTACAACCCGCCCGCCGCACTGCCCGCCGCCAACGGCGCGCTGATCCGTACCGAGCCGCTGCCGCTCGGCCTGACCCTGCCGGGACTCGACGGCAAGGCGCTGCCCGGCACCGCGACCCGGCTGATGTACCGGTCCACCGACTCCAACGGGCTCCCCGTCGCGGTGACCGGCGCCTACCTCGAGCCGTCGGCCGCCTGGACGGGCGGCGGACCCCGGCCTCTGGTGGCGCTCGCCTCGGGCACGATGGGCCAGGGCGACCAGTGCTCGCCCTCGTTCGCGCTGCAGAACCCGGCCACGCTGACCGGCGACACCGTGTCGGTCGGCTACGAGGTTCTGTCGATCTACGCCCTGCTGGCCAAGGGCACTGCGGTGGTCGTCACCGACTACGTCGGCCTCGGCGCGACCG
>JBDSTJ010000133.1:0-10216 GCA_039928335.1 Streptosporangiaceae bacterium
GGAAGGTCTCCTCGCGCTCGGCGGGCGATCCCCCGATCGAGATCCCGATCAGCTCGCAGATCACCGCACCGGCCATCACCCGGGTCGCGTCGACCAGGTCGACGGTCTCACCGGCGGCCAGCCGCTCGTCGAGGCGGGCGAGTGGTTCGGCCAGGATCCGGTCACACAGCCGCTCGGCATAGGCGGGGGTGAACAGCTCGGCGAGCTTGCGGCGCATCGACCGGTGCGCCTCGCCCTCCATGTTGAGCAGCAGCGACGGCCCGAGGATCGCGGTCCACAGTTCGCCCGCCGAGCCCGGTCCGTCCTTGCGGAAGTTCTCGCCGTCCATCAGCACCTCGCGGGCGAGCGCGGCGTCGTTGACGACCGCGCCGAGCCCGGGGAGCCGGACGACGGGTCCGCGCCGGGCCAGGCCGCGCAGGAAGGGGTAGGCGAAGGGGTGGGCCGCCAGGAAGAGGCGGCGTTCGTGGTTCTTCACAGTTCCATGAAGAAGACGCCGAGGCTGACTCCCCCGGCCAAACCGAGCAGGGCGACCCTGTCGCCGGGACCGCACCGGCCGGCCTCGATGGCCTGGGCCAGTTGGAGCGGCAGGGTGGCCGCGGCGAGGTTCCCGTGCCCGGGTAGCGAGACCACCACCGGCCCGGCGGGGATCCCCGCCTCTTGGCGGGCCGCCTCCAGGTAGGACATCGCGACCTGGTGCATGCAGATCACCGAGAAGTCGTCCCAGCTCAGCCCGGTCTCGGCCAGGGCCTTGTCGAAGATGCCGACGCCGAGGTCGTGGAAGGCGTCCTTGAGACGGCGTCCGTCACCCCGGAAGTAGCTGTACTCCGGGTCGCGCGGGTGCATGGTGCCGCCACCCGACAGCGTCCCGATGTCCCACTTGGTGGAGTCCGCGGTGAAGGACCGGTAGAAGATCCCGCCGGTCGGCACGGGCTCCACCAGCACGGCCGTGCCCCCGTCCGACAGCGTGTACCCGGGGAAGGAGTCGACGAACTGGCGGAAGTCCTTGATCTTCCAGCGGATCGCCCGGGACGGCATCTCGCCGGTGCAGACCAGGACTCTGCGGTACTGCCCGGACTGGATGAGCGCCTCGGCGACCTGGAGGGCGTTGAGGAAGCTGTTGCAGGCGTTGGTGATGTCGAAGACCGGGCAGGTCGCACCGAGCTTGGCCGCGACGATGTGCGCGGTGGCCGGTTCGATCAGGTCCTGGCTGGCCGAGCCGAACACGAGCAGGTCCAGGTCGGCGGCGCGCATGCCCTTGTCGGCCAGCAGGGTGCGCGCCGCCTCGACGGCGAGGTCGGAGCTCTGCTGATCCGGCGCGCCCTCGAAGCGGGTGTCGATGCCGGTCATCCGGTGCACGATGCCCGGGATCGGCCGGTAGCCGTCACTGGCGGCGATGACGCGCTGCTCGACCTCGTCACTGGTGACCGTGCGGTCCGGCAGATAGGTCGCGACACCGGTGATGCCCACTCTGACGCCGTCGCTCATGTCCCCGCCTGAAGTCGCCCTGATGTCGGGATAGCATTCACGAATGTGAAGGACGTTCACACCCTAATGCTCATAATGTGACAGAAATTACCAAGAAGCGGCACCTTCGAACGAGGTGTCCGCCGGAACATAGCCGAGCTGCTTGGCCGCCGTGATGTCCAGAGTGCGCTCGACCGCGAGGTGCCCGAGGGCATAACGGGTCAGCCTCGGCGGCTTGGCGGCCCCGGCGAGCAGGAACGCGCCCTCCACCGCGGCCGCCACCGGCAGCACGGCGCCGAGCGGGAGATACACCGGCCGCGCTCGGATCTTCCGCTCCGCGAGGATCCACCGCATCGCCTCGTCGAGGACCACCGGATGCGCGTCCGTCACGTTGAAGACACCACTGTCGACCGGGCCGCACGCGGCCAGCACGCAGGCCTGCACGAGATTGCCGATCGACGTGAGACTCACCAGCTGCCGGCCGGTGCCGACCCCGAGCAGGAGCGGCCCGCGCACCGCACCCAGAACGCGCGGGAGCAGAGTCGTGTCCCCCGGACCGTAGACCGCGTGCGGGCGCAGAACGATCGCTGGGCGGGCGGCCCGCACCAGGCGTTCGGCGGCCGCCTTCGACGCACCGTAGCCGTTGACATACCGGCGGACCGGGGCGTGGGCCTCGGTGGCCATCACGGTGGGCACCCGCGGGTCGTAGACGCTCGCGGTGCTCACATGCACGAAGCGGGCCGACGGGAAGGAGGCCAGGACGCTCCCGGTGCCGTCGACGTTGGTCGCGAAGAACTCCCCGATCGGCCCCCAGTCGGAGACGCTACCCGCGCAGTGCACCACCGCGTCGGCCTCGGGCGGGTCGCCCAGCGGCCCCGCCGTGATGTCCCAGGAGCGGTAGGGCACCGCACCGAGATCGGCGACCGGCCGACGCCCGTAGCCGACCACCTCATGCCCCTGGGCCGCCAACGCCCGGCACACCGCCCCGCCGACGAACCCCGATGCCCCCGTGACCGCGACCCGCATGACAACCGCCCTGTTCGATCACCGGGCCAACCCCGGACCCCCGAGCGGGGATGTGGTCACCGCTGCCACCCGGAAGGGAAGGAAGGGCGCCGGGCGAGAACCTTAGCGGGCAGTCCGCCGTCTGAACCATCCGCAGAGGGTGCAATCCCAGGCGCAAGCACAGGTGATAGAACAGATGCATATGCAGGAGGCTCGATTGAACGAAGTGCACGCCGTCGAGCAGTCCTGGGACCGGGGCCGGATCGACTGGCACAAGAGCGGGCGCAGCAATCCGAGCGGCAGCTGCGTCGAACTGGGCGAACTGCCCGGCGGCGCGGTCGCCATCAGGAACTCCCGCAGTCCCGCGGGCCCGGCCCTGATCTGCACCGCCGAGGAGATCAGGGCGTTCGTGCTGGCGGCCAAGGCAGGAGAATTCGACGAACTGATCGAGTGACGGACCAAAGAACGCTGATCCGTGCGGAGAAGCTCCGAGGGTGGGACACTTCTGGCAGCGTCCACCGAGGAGGCGTCGATGATCGGGGAACCAACGGGACAGCCAGGCCGCCGCCCAGGTGCGGCCGGGCAGCCGCAGGACGGCCCCACGGCCCTGCGCATCATGTTGGGCTCGCAGCTGCGCCGGTTGCGCGAGACGGGCGGCATCAGCCGGGAGCAGGCCGCCGAGGCCATCCGGGCGACCCACTCGAAGATCAGCCGCCTTGAGCTGGGCCGCAGCGGCTTCAAGCAGCGCGACCTGATCGACCTGCTGCTGCTCTACGGGATCACCGAGGAGCGCGAGCGCGACGCCCTGCTGGGCCTGGCCCGGCAGGCCAACCAGCCCGGCTGGTGGCACCAGTACACCGACGTCATGCCCGCCTGGCTGGAGCCCTACATCGGGCTCGAGTCGGCCTCGTCGATGATCCGGTCGTATGAGATCCAGTTCGTCCACGGGTTGCTGCAGACCGAGGCCTACGCCCGCTCGGTCATCCGGCTGGGCAACGCCGACACGCCGCGGGCCGAGATCGAGCGCAGGCTCAGCCTGCGGATGAGACGCAGGCACCTGGTCCAGGAGGCGACCGGCACCCGGATCTGGTCGGTCCTGGACGAGGCCGCGCTGCGCAGGTCGCCGGGAAGTCGCGAGGAGATGCTCGGCCAGATCGACTACCTGCTGGAGGCCTGCGAGCTGCCCGGGGTGGTCCTGCAGGTCATCCCGTTCCAGGCCGGCGCGCACCCGGCGGCCGGCGGGCCCTTCACGATCCTGCGCTTCCACCAGCGGGACCTGCCCGACCTCGTCTATCTGGAGCAGCTGACAAGCGCGCTCTACCTGGACAAGCCCGAGGACGTCTCCGACTACATGAGCATCATGGACCAGCTGTGCGTCATGGCCGAGGACATCACCGGGACCAGGCGGCTGCTGGCGGAGATCCGCAGATCGCTGTGACCGGGACGGTCCGAAGAACCGCCGCCGGGCGATCACCCGTCGAAGTGACCGCCCGGCGCGGGGATCAGCTGATCGTGCCGACCGGGACCTTGTACTTCTTGGCCAGTTCCGAGGTCTCCGCCGGACGGACGATCTTCGCGTTGCCGGGGACCTGGGCGTCGGGCTGCATGATGTAGTCCGACAGGGACGGCGGTGCGGTCACCGTGGAGAAATCGGCGACGATGCCGAGGCCGTTGTCGTAGGCGCTCTGGCTGCGGTGCGCCGTGACGATGCCCTCGCGGGACAGGTCCTTGGCGGCACACGCCTTCTTGAGCGCGTCGCCGAAGACCGCGGCGCTGCTGTAGCCGGCCAGAACGCCGCCGTCGAGGACCTGCCCGGCGAACTTGGCCTGGTAGGCGTCGGCGACCTTCTTGACCGCGGGCAGGTCGGCGCTGAGCGGGATGCCCGATCCGACGATGTAGAAGCCCTTGAGCAGCGCGGGGGCGGCCGGGGTCTTCAGCAGTTGCGGCGCGTAGGCGGCCTGGTTGCCGATGATGGGGGCCTTGATGCCGCGCGCCCTGGCGAGACCGGCCAGTGAGGCCAGCGCGCTCGGGCCGATGCTCGCGGTGATCGCCGTGACACCGGCGTCCTTGAGCGCCGTCACCGGGGCGGACATGTCGGTGTCGGTGGCCTTCACCCGCTGCTCGACCGCGACCAGCCCGAGCTCCTTGGCCGCCCACTTGACGCCGGTCAGAGCGTTCTGGCCGTAGTCGCCCTCGGCGTAGACCACGCCGAGCTTGTCGCCCTTCTTGACCAGTCCCTGCTTGCTCAGGAACTCGACCGCGTTGATGCCCTGAATGTCATAGGTGGTACCGGTGACCTGGATGTACTTGCTGCCCAGCAGGGTCGTCGACCACGCCAGCGGGATCGTGAGCGCCTTGTCGGCCTCGATCCGGTCCTTCACCGCGGCGACCATCGGCGAGCCGATGAACTGCGGGAAGCCGACGACCTTGGGCGCGAGCTCGGTGTAGAACGACACGGCCTTCTGCGGGTCGTAGCCGTGGTCGCGGACGATCACCTCGATCTTGCGGCCGCAGATTCCACCGGCCGCGTTGACCTCGTCGAAATAGAGCTGCTCGGCCTGGGTGACGGTCTTGCCCAGGGAGGCGAACGGGCCCGTGAGGTCGGTCAGCCCACCCAGGGTGATCTTGTCCTTGGTGATGCCGGGGCCGGTCTTGACGCCGTCCGCGCCGGCGTCTTCGGCCTTGTCTGCGCTCTTGCCACTGCAGCCGGCGGCGAGCAGGGCGAGGGCGAGCGCCGCTGAGACGGTCCTGATCCTCATGAATTCGACTCCTTCTTACGGGGGATGGGAATGATTCGGGTGCGGATCCGGGCCCAGAGCGACAGGAGGCCGCCTGGCAGGAAGAGAACGATGCCGACGACCGCGGCACCGTAGAGGAAGCGGGCGGCGATCGACGGCGACAGGGTTCCGCCAGAACCCGGCGGGGCCACGAACGGCAGCGAGTCGCTGTAGCGGGTCAGTACCTGCGGCAGGAGGGTGACCATCAGGGCCCCCAGGATGGCGCCCTGCGCCGTGCCGAGCCCGCCGATGACGATCATCGCCAGGTACTCCAGGGACAGCACGATGCCGAAGTAGTCGGGCACGGTCCGCTGGAAGGCCAACGCGACCAGGACCCCGGCCAGGCCGCCGTACATCGACGACAGCACGAAGACCGAGGCGCGGTAGCGGGCCACCGGCACGCCCATGACGCCGGCGGCGATCCGGTGGTCGCGGATCGCGTTCAGCGCCCGGCCCGGCCGACTGCGCAGGACCCCGGTGGCGAAGTAGGCCGCCACGGCCAGGACGACCAGGCCCAGGTACCAGAGCTTCTCGGCCCCGCCGAACGGGATACCCAGCACGGTCAGCGGCGTGGTGCCGTCGAACGCGAACCCGAAGAGCTCGAAGACGGGAACCGAGCGGCCGTTCACCCCGCCGGTGATCTCTTCGGCGTTGAACAGCACATGCTGGCCCAGGAAGATCAGCGCCAGGGTGGCGATGCCGAGGTTGACGCCGCTGAGCCGGCCGGAGATCGGGCTGAACAGTAGCCCGGCGACGCCCGAGAGCGCCACCGCCAGCACCATGGCGACCAGCGGCGGAAGCCCGAGCCCCGACAGCGTGGAGCTGGAGTCCGCGGCGAAGTAGACATAGCCGTACGCGCCGATCGCCAGGAAGAAGGCGTGGCCCATCGACAGCTGCCCGGTCGCGCCGGTCAGCAGGTTGAGGCCGATCGCACCGACGGCCGCGGCCATCGCGAACAACCCGGTCTGCAACCAGAAGCCGTCGGCGTAGAACGGGATGATCATCAGGATCAGGAAGACCAGCACGGGCGCGAGGGGAAGCCGGATCCGCCGCCGGGCCGGGATGACCGCGGGCTGGTCCTGGACCTGCAGGGTGTCAGACACGGGCCGACTCCCTCGTGCCGAACAGCCCGGCCGGACGCCAGAGCAGGATGAGGACCATCACCGCGTACGGTGCGACATCCCCGATGCCCCGGCCGAGGAAGGCCAGTTCGCTCTGGTAACCGGTCATCAGCGACTCCGTCAGGCCGACGATCAGTCCGCCGGCGAGTGCGCCGGTGGTCGAATCGAGGCCGCCGAGGATCGCGGCGGGGAACGCCTTGAGCGCGGCCACCGAGGTCGTCCGGTCCAGTCCCGGGGTCGGAAAGACGGTCAGGAAGATCGCCGCCACCGCGGCGAGGCCGCCGGCGACCGCCCAGGCTCCCAGGGACACCCGGCCCAGCCGGATGCCCATCAGGGCGGCGGTCTCGCCGTCCTCGGCGACGGCCCGCATCGCCACCCCCCAGGAGGTGTACTTGAAGGCCAGGAGGAAGACGGTGATGAGGACCGAGGCGCAGATCAGCGCCGCGATCCGGGTGAGCGGGATCGTCACCGCGCCGAAGTGCACCAGCCGGTCGCCCCAGGGGTCGCCGAGCGCCAGGGTCTGCGAGCCGATCCGGCGGGTGAGCTCGCTGGTCAGCACGATGTCGATCCCGATCGTGGCGATCGCGACGACGGCCTGGTCCAGCGCCCTGGCCCGGCGGATCACCCCGAACTCGATGATCGCCCCGACCAGCGCGGCCGCGGCGACGCCCAGCAGGACCGCACCCCAGAATCCGAAGCGGTCGTGGCTGATGGCGATCACATAGCCGCCGACCAGCAGCAGCGAGGCGTGGGCGAAGTTGACGACCTCGGTGGCCTTGAAGATGACGACGAAGCCGAGCGCGATCAGGGCGTAGATCGCGCCACTCGCCAGCCCGTTGACGATCAGTTCGATGAGCTTGGTCATGAGATCTCCGCTCCGAGGTAGGCCCGGATGACTTCGGGATGGCGCTGGATCTCGGCCGGGCCGCCATCGGCGATCAGGCGGCCGAAGTCCAGCACGGTGATCTGGTCGGCGAGCTGCATGACCAGGCCCATGTCGTGCTCGACCAGCAGGACCGAGATGTCCAGGCTGTCGCGCACAGCCTGGATGAGCGCGCCCAGTTCGCGGCGTTCCGCGCCGTTCATGCCCCCGACCGGTTCGTCGAGCATCAGCAGGCGCGGCTCCATCGCCAGCGCCCGGCCGAGCTCGACCCGTTTCTGCAGGCCGTAGGCGAGTGACCCGACCGGTGAGGCCAGGTGGTGTTCCAGCCCGACGAACGTGGCGATCTCCCGGACCCGGTCCAGATGGGCGGACTCCTCGTGCACGGCGCGCGGCAGCCGCAGCCCGCCGGACAGGAACCCGGTCCTGGTGAGGCGGTGCCGGCCGAGCATCAGGTTGTCGGCGACGGTCAGCCGGCCGGCCAGCGCGATGTTCTGGAAGGTCCGGGCCAGCCCCAGGCTTGCGATCTTGTGCGGTGCCATCCTGGTCAGTTCGCTGCGGCCGAACCGCACGGTGCCCGAGGAGGCCCGGTACACGCCCGAGAGCACGTTGAAGCAGGTCGACTTGCCCGCGCCGTTGGGACCGATGATCGCGTGGATGCTGCCGGGCTCGACCGTGAAGCTGACCGCGTCCAGCGCGGTCAGTCCGGCGAACCGTACGGTCAGGTCGCGTACTTCCAGCTCGGTCACGGCGTCCACCGGCGCAGGGTCGGGACGAGCTTCGGGTCGATCTCGGGCTCGGTGCCGATGCCCAGGTAGCGCTTCTGCACCTCGTCGGTGGCGGCGAGCTCGGCCGCCGGGCCGGACAGGGTGACCTCGCCGACCTCCAGGAGGAAGGCGGTGTCGGCCAGCCGCAGTGCCATCGCCGCGTTCTGCTCGACCAGCAGCACCGAGGTGCCCTCGGCGTTGATCCGCCGGATGGTCGCGGCGATCCGCTCGGCCATCTGCGGGGCCAGGCCGAGCGTGGGCTCGTCCAGGAGCAGGATCTTGGGTTCGGCCATGAGGGCACGGCCGATCGCAAGCATCTGCTGCTCGCCGCCCGACAGCAGCCCGGCCCGCTGGCCGGCCCGCTCGGTCAGGACCGGAAAGAGCTCGTCCACCCAGGCGCGGGCCTGGCCGCGTCGGGACCGGGGGGCTCCGATCGCACCGGCCCGCAGGTTCTCCGCGACGGTCATCCGGCCGAAGACCTGGCGGCCCTCCGGCACGTGGACGACGCCCGCGGCGACGACGTCCGCGGCGTTCAGGGCGGAGATCCGCCGGGTGCCCAGGCAGATCTCGCCCGCGGTGATGCCGCCGCGGTGGAACCGCAGTGTGCCGGAGATCGCCCGCAGCAGAGTCGACTTCCCCGCTCCGTTGGCACCGAGCACCGCGACGACGCTGCCGGCCGGCACTTCGACGGTGACGCCCCGAAGCGCGGACACCGGTCCGTAGCCGGCCTTGAGATCCCGTAGGACCAGGGTCTCTGTGTCGACCATGCAGTTCTCGCCTCCCTGTTCTGTGGGCCACACCACAGCAGAGAGGGAAGGGCAATGCCAGGGTGCGCCCGAAACGATGGAACCCCGCCCAGAACGGGACGTGCCCTCTTGTGCGGCTGCACAACGTTCCGTACAGTCCGTTACAAACCGGTCGGTACGTACGATGAACGGGGGCATCCTTTTGCTCAGTGATGTCCGTTTCGGAGGTTGCAGATGCGCGCGCTTTCGCTGGTCGAACGCAATGACACCCATCGGGCTGTCGTCACCGAGGCGGCTCGGTGCCTGATCGACCGGCTGCCCGAACTGGCGGCCCGGGTGGTCAAGGAGATCCACGCCTCCTGCCCGTCCTATGTCCGGGTTCCCGAGGAGGAACACCTCGCCTCGGTGCAGCAGGCCCTGGCGACCGGGCTCGCCACCGTGCCACACCCGTCGGCCGACCGCAGGGACCTGGTCCAGGCGGCCCGTGACGGCCGCCGCAGGGCCGAGCAGGGCATCCCGATCGACGAGCTGATGCGGGCCTACCAGCTGTCGGCGTACGTGGTCTGGGACGGACTGGTCGAGATCGTCACCAGGACCGCGCCCGAACAGCTCGACCTGCTGATGCGCAGCAGCATGCACGTGTGGACCTGCGTGGACCGGCAGGCCGGGGCTGCGGCCGCCGCCTACCGGGCGGCGGTGCGCGAGCAGCTCCTGCAGAGCGACGCCCTGGCCCAGGCCCTGATCGACAAGCTGCTGAGCGGCCCGACCCCCGACAGCGAGACCGTGCACGCCGCCGAGGCCGCGCTGGACCTCGACGAGAACGGCTTCTACGCGGTCGCCGTGGTCCGCAACGGCGGCGGCCGCCCGCCGGAGATCGCCGGGATCCGGTTCACCTGGTGCCCGCGGCCCGGCGGCGACCTCGCCGTGATCGCCCTGGATTCCGCCGACGTCGGCCCCGCGATCCGGGCCCTGGAGTCGGTCATCGACGGCCAGGCCGGAGTCAGCCCCGCCGTACAGGGCCTGCGCTCACTGGGTCAGGCGCGGCGGCTCGCCGAGACGGCGCTGCGCACCCGCACAGCCGGGGAGCGCGGGGTGGTCGCCCTGGAAGACCGGCTGCCCGAGGCGCTGATCGTGTCCGCCCCGGCCCTGGCCGAGCTGCTCGCCACCCGCACCCTCGGCCCCGTGCTCGCCCTCGACGAATCCGAGTCGTCGGTGCTGCTGGAGACCCTCGAGGTGTGGCTCGAGTGCTCGACCTCGGCTCTGGAGGCGGCCCGGCGGCTCTACTGCCATCGCAACACCGTGATCAACCGCCTGCACAAGCTGGAGCGGCTGACCGGACGGGAGCTCGGCTGCCCCCGGGACGTGCTGATCCTTACCCTGGCCCTGCAGTCGGTCAGGCTACGGCGGCCGAGCGCCCCTCGATAGCCGGCGCGCGACAGCGCCCGGCCAGTGGTAC
>JBDSTJ010000134.1:0-5849 GCA_039928335.1 Streptosporangiaceae bacterium
TGCTGGGCGAGCTGGAGCGGATCTGCGACAACGTCGTGATCATCGACGGCGGCCGGCTGCTGCGGGCCCAGGCCGTCGAGGCCTTCACCGAGACCAGCGGCGTGCTCCGGGTCGAGGTCGACGACGATCGGCGCGACGACCTCGGCCGGCTCCTGTACGACCAGGGCGTCGTGGTCCGCTCCGATGGCCGCTTCCTGATGGTCGACATCGTCGACGAGAAGACCTACGACCAGATCCGCGACGGCGTCGTGGAGCTCGACCTCAACCTGATCCGGATGGAACAGGCCCGCCACCACATCGAGGAGGTGTTCCAGTCATGAGTACCGCCATTCACGACATCGGCTACCGGCACTATGACGGCCCCCGGCTGGGCCGCGCCTACGTGGTGCGGTCGATGTTCGTCTACAACCTGCGCGCGATCTTCGGTATCGGCCGCCCGGCCAAGACCAAGATCCTCCCGTTCCTGCTGGCCGCGTTCATGCTGATCCCGGCGGCCGGCGACATCGCCGTCCTGGCGTTCATCAAGCAGCCTGAGGCGCTCATCCAGTACTCCTCCTACCCGATGCTCCTCTCGCCGCTGATCGCGATCTTCCTGGCCACCCAGGCCCCGGTGGCGGCCTCGCGGGAGCTGCGCTATGGCACGGTCCCGCTGTACTTCTCGCGGCCGGTGGGCACCTCGGACTTCGTGTTCGCCAAGTTCGGCGCGTTCACCACGGCGCTGTTCCTGCTGCTCGCGCTGCCGCTGACCCTGCTGCACCTGGGCTTCGTGCTGACCCGGTCCGGCATGGTCGACCAGATGAAGATCTTTGCGACCGACGGTTCGGGCGAGGTCGAGAAGGTCCCGACGATCGTGCACCAGACCGGGCTGTACCTCGGCGCGCTCGTCGGCTGTCTGCTGTTCGCGCTGGTCCTGTCGGCCTTCGCCCTGGTCATCGCGGCCTTCACCCCGCGCCGGGGCTTCGGGGTCGCAGCCGTGATCGCGGTCTACCTGATCTCCAACGTGATGGTCCTGATCGTCCAGGGCATCGCGATCGAGTCCTCCAACTACGACGTGGCGGGCTGGGCCGGCCTGTTCACCCCGTTCAACCTCGTCGACGGCGTCCAGGTACGGCTGCTCGGCGCACCCGCTGCCTCGACCCCGCAGGCCCCGCCGGGCGGCACCGGCGGCCCGGTGTTCCTGCTGGCCTGTGCCGGCGTGGTCGTCGGCTCGCTGTCGGTCCTGCTCGCCCGTTTCAGGAAGGCCGGCCAGTGACCACTCTGCGGATCGAGAACGTCTCCCGCTGGTATGGCAATGTCGTCGCGGTCAACGGGATCACGATGAACATCGCGCCCGGCGTGACGGGGCTGCTCGGCCCCAACGGCGCGGGCAAGTCCACCCTGATCCACCTGATGGGCGGCTTCCTGGCCCCCTCCTCGGGGACGGTGTCGCTGGAGGGCACCGCGATCTGGAAGAACCCCGAGGTCTACCGGCACATCGGGCTGGTGCCCGAGCGGGAGAGCGCCTACGACTTCCTGACCGGCGGGCAGTTCATCCTGGCGATGGCCAAGCTGCACAAGCTGTCGGACCCGGGCGCGGCCGCCACGAAGGCGATCGCGATGGTCGAGATGGACTACGCGGCCGGCCGGGCCATCGGCACCTACTCCAAGGGCATGAAGCAGCGGATCAAGATGGCGTCCGCGCTGGTGCACGACCCGTCGGTGCTCCTGCTCGACGAGCCGTTCAACGGGATGGACCCGCGGCAGCGGCTGCATCTGATGGACCTGATCCGGCAGATGGCGGCCGAGGGCCGGACCATCCTGTTCAGCTCGCACATCCTGGAGGAGGTGGAGCGGCTCGCCACCCACATCGAGGTGGTCGTCGCGGGCCGGCACGCGGCCTCCGGCGACTTCCGGGAGATCCGGCGGTTGATGACCGACCGCCCGCACGTGTTCGCGATCCGTTCGACCGACGACCGGGTGCTCGCCTCGGCGATCATCGCGGACGGCTGTGCCAGTTCGGTGCAGCTGAGCGACGGCGGCCTCCAGGTGGAGGCGACGGACTTCCGCCGGTTCACCCAGTTGCTCCCGAGGGTGGCGAAGCAGGCAGAGGTACGGCTCTGGGAGGTCTCACCCTCCGACGAGTCCCTGGAAAGCGTCTTCTCGTACTTGGTGGCCAACTGATGAATCCGACAATCGCCTACATCACCGTCCGGGGCATGCTCGGGCGCAAGCGGGCGCTCCTGCTGTTCGCCCTCCCGGCGATGCTGCTGTTGCTGGTGATCGGGCTGAAGGCGTCCGACAACGCCACCGTCAGCATCCAGACCGCGGTGCTGCGCCAGTTCGCGCTGTCCACGCTGCTGCCGCTGCTCGCCCTGATCGCCGGTACCGGCGTGATCGGCCCGGAGATCGACGACGGCCAGATCATGTACATCATGACCAAGCCGATCTCCCGGCCGGTGATCGTCATGACCAAGCTGGCCGTGGCGATCGCCCTGGTGTTCGCGTTCGCGGTGGTCCCGACCTTCGTGGCCGGGCTCATCCTCGGCAACACCGAGGGACTGGCCTTCGCGTTCGCCTTCGCCGTCCTGATCGGCGGCATCGCCTACTGCGCGCTGTTCGTGGCGCTGGCCGTGGTCAGCCGGTTCGCGGTGACGATCGGCCTGATCTACGTCCTGGTCTGGGAGGTACTGATCGGCAACCTGGCCCCCGGAGCCAAGAACCTGTCGATCCAGCAGTGGTCCCTGTCGATCGTCGACAGGCTCACCGACGCCTCCACGGTGGAGGCCGAGGTCTCCCTGGGGACCGCCGGGATCCTGCTGCTGGTCGTGACGGTGGCCGGGGCCCTGTACGCGTCGGTCCGGCTGCGTAACCTGACCATCGCGAGCGCCGAATAGTCAGATCCGGCGCAGCCGGATCCGGTCGACGGCATGATCGAGAGCCTTGTGGAGAACGAGTGTCGCCCGCGCCCGGGTCGGCAGGATGTTCTCCACAAGGTTCTTCTCGTTGATGTCGCGCCACACCGACTCGGCGAACTCGGTGGCCTCGGCCTCGGACTGGTTCAGCGCCCAGGAGTGGAAGTAGGACCGCGGGTCGGTGAACGCGGTCCGGCGCAGCGCCAGCAGCCGGTCCACGTACCACTGCCGGATGTCCTCGGTCTCGGCGTCCACATAGATCGAGAAATCGAAGAAGTCGGACACGGCCAGGGTCCCCGGTGGCGGTGACTGCAGCACGTTGATGCCCTCGACGATCAGGATGTCCGGGCAGGTCACGGTCTGGGTGGCGGCGGGGACGATGTCGTAGGCGAGGTGGGAGTAGACCGGGATGTGGAGTTTCTCGGCCCCCGCCTTGACCGCTGCGACGAACCCGACCAGGGCCTTCTGGTCGTAGGACTCGGGGAAGCCCTTGCGGTTGGTGATCCCGCGCTCGGCCAGCACGTCGTTGGAGTACAGGAAGTTGTCGGTGGTGACGAGTTCGACCCTGGGGTGCTCGGACCAGCGGGCCAGCAGGGCCTGCAGCAGCCGGGACGCGGTTGACTTGCCGACCGCGACGCTGCCCGCCACGCCGATGATGAACGGAGTCGGCCGCACCGGCTCGGCGACGAACGTGCTCACGGTCTCCCGCAGGCCCTTGTCGCCGGCGAAGAACAGGTTGAGCAGCCGGGACAGCGGCAGGTAGACGTCCTCGACCTCGTCGATGCCGATCGGGTCCTCAAGCCCCCGGAGCGCGTCGAGATCGGCTTCGGTGAGCGTCAGCGGAGTGTTCTTCCGCAGTTCCCGCCAGCCCTCGCGGGCGAACTCGAGATACGGGCTGGGGATCTCTTCCCACGGCGTGGTCATCAGGGCAGCCTAACCGCCATCGTGCGGAGTTCCCCGAGGCGGGACCGGTGGGCCGTTAGGCTGACCGCCATGTGTGGAATCGTGGGTTACGTCGGTGGACAGCAGGCTCAGCAGGTCGTGGTCGAGGGCCTGGCCCGGTTGGAGTACCGGGGGTATGACTCGGCGGGGATCGCCCTGGTGTCCCAGGGGGCCCTGGCGACGGCCAAGAAGGCAGGAAAACTGGTCAACCTGCGCAAGGCGCTGGAGCAGGAGCCGCCGCCGCCCTCGACGATCGGGCTGGGGCACACCCGGTGGGCCACCCACGGCTCCCCCAACGACCGCAACGCCCATCCGCACGTCGACTGCACCGGCCGCGTCGCAGTGATCCACAACGGCATCATCGAGAACTTCGCCGCGTTGCGGGCCCAGCTGGACGAGCGCGGGCACACCCTGGACTCCGAGACCGACACTGAGGTCGTCGCGCACCTGCTGGAGGAGGAACTGAGGGCGCATGACCTGGCCGAGTCGATGCGCCGGGTCTGCCGTCAGCTCGACGGGGCCTACACGCTGGTCGCGGTCGACGCCCAGGACCCCGACCTGGTGGTCGGCGCGCGCCGCAACTCCCCGCTGGTGGTCGGCCGGGGTGTCGGCGAGAACTTCCTGGCCAGTGACGTGTCGGCGTTCATCGCCTACACCCGGGACGCGATCGAGCTGGGCCAGGACCAGATCGTCGAACTGCGCCGGGACAGCGTGACCGTCACCGACTACGACGGCCGCCCGGCCGAGACCCGCGAGTACCACGTCGACTGGGACGTGTCGGCCGCCGAGAAGGGCGGCTATGACTACTTCATGCTCAAGGAGATCGCCGAGCAGCCGCGTGCGGTCGCCGACACCCTGCTGGGCCGGATCGGCGCGGACGGCCGGCTGACCCTGGACGAGATGCGGATCTCGGACGAGGAGCTGCGCGAGATCGACAAGATCATCATTATCGCCTGTGGCACGTCCTACCACGCGGGCATGATCGCCAAGTATGCGATCGAGCACTGGGCCGGGCTGCCCTGCGAGGTCGAGCTGGCGAGCGAGTTCCGTTACCGCGACCCGATCCTGGCCCGCTCCACGCTGGTGATCGCGATTTCGCAGTCGGGCGAGTCGATGGACACCCTGATGGCCGTCCGGCACGCCCGTGAGCAGAAGGCCCGGGTGCTGTGCATCTGCAACGTCAACGGCTCGACCATGCCGCGTGAGTGCGACGGCGTCCTGTACACCCATGCCGGCCCCGAGATCGCGGTCGCCTCGACCAAGGCGTTCCTCACCCAGCTGGTCGCGGTCTACCTGATCGCGCTCTACCTCGCCCAGGTGCGCGGCACCAAGTGGGGCGACGAGGTCTTCGCGATGGTCCAGCTGCTCGCGACCATGCCGGAGAAGGTGGAGAAGGTCCTGGAGACCATGGAGCCGGTACGGGAGCTCGCCCGGTCGCTCGCCGACGAGCGCTGCGTGCTGTTCCTCGGCCGGCATGTGGGCTTCCCGGTCGCGCTCGAGGGCGCGCTGAAGCTCAAGGAACTCGCCTACATGCACGCCGAGGGTTTCGCCGCCGGCGAGCTGAAGCACGGCCCGATCGCCCTGATCGAGGAGGGCCTGCCGGTCGTCGTGATCGTCCCGCCGCGGGCCCGTGACGTCCTGCACGACAAGATCGTGTCGAACATCCAGGAGATCCGGGCCCGGGGCGCGCGCACGATCGTGATCGCCGAGGAGGGCGACACCTCGGTCGTGCCCTACGCCGACACCCTGATCGAGGTTCCGGCCGTGCCGACCCTGCTCCAGCCGCTGGTCACCACGATCCCGCTCCAGGTGTTCGCGTGCGAGCTGGCCACCGCCAAGGGCCACGACGTCGACCAGCCCCGCAACCTGGCCAAGTCCGTCACCGTCGAGTAGCGCTGAAGATCGCCCGGAACGCCGAGGAAAGCGCGCCGATCACGTCCACCGGCGTGATCGGCGGCGCGGCGAGCCGGGCGGCCAGCCCGTGCAGGTACGCCCCGGAGGCCGCGGCCTCCGGGG
>JBDSTJ010000135.1:0-12931 GCA_039928335.1 Streptosporangiaceae bacterium
GGGTGGGGGAGGAGAACGACGGCTGGCGGGTCGCCATGGTGACGTTCTCCTTCGAACGGGGCACCGCCTTCATCAGCGACGTGATCGAGTCCCGCAACCTGCTCGAGGAGACCGTCGCGCTGGCCCGTGCGACCCCCGCCCGCGCCGGCGGGACCCTCTGGGACGACCAGGCGCTGCGCCGGGACGTCGGCCGGTTGGTCGCCGAGACCAGCGGCCTGTGGTCGCTCATCTGCAAGAACGTCTCGGAGGCGTCCGCCGGCATGATCCCGGTCCAGGGCGCATCGGTGTTCAAACTGCGCTTCACCGAGAGTCGCCAGCGCATCGGGGACCTGGCCGCCCACGTCCTGGGCCGCGCCTCGCTGGCCATGAGCGAGCTGCCCGGCGGCGGCAACGCCCGCATCGTGCAGGACCGGGTCAACACCCTCGCCTTCACCATCGCGGCGGGGACCTCCCAGATCCAGAAGAACATCCTCGCCGAACGCGCACTCGGACTGCCCAAGGAGCCTCGATGGACCTCACGCTGAACTCCGACCAGCGGGATCTGCGGTCCGGCCTGCGCGACTACCTCACCGAGGCCTGGGGACCCGATCGCCTCCGCGCCTCGGCCGACACGGTCGGCTTCGACCGCAAGGGCTGGAAGGCCCTGGCCGAGCTGGGCATCTTCGGCCTGCTGCTGCCCGAGGCGGACGGCGGCATGGGCCTGGGCCTGCCGGACGCCGTCATCTTGTTCGAGGAGCTGGGCCGCGCCCTGGTCCCCGGACCGGTGACCGCCACCTTCCTCGCCGCCGGGCTGGTCGCGGGCGCGGCGGAGGGTGAGGCCGTGGTCACCCTGATCGACACCGGGGACTTCCCGGCGGTCGTGGAGCACCCGCAGGCCGCCACCCACCTCGTGCTCGTGGACGACGACGGGCTCTTCCTCCTGGCGGCCTCGGCGGTCGAGCTGACTCCGGCGGAGTTCCCACTGGACCCGCTGACCCCGGTGGCCAGGGTGACCGTGGGCCCCGAGGCGGGGGAGCGGATCGGCACGGCCGCGGACGCCGCCCGCTGGCGGCTGACCGGCACCGTGCTCACCGCCGCGCTCCAGGTGGGGGTCGCCCAGGGTGCGCTCGACCTTGCCGTCCGGTACGCGGGGGAACGCACTCAGTTCGACCGGGTGATCGGCTCATTCCAGGCCGTCAAGCACCTGCTGGCGGAGTCGCTGGTCCGGGTGGACCTCGCCCGTGCGGCCCTGCTCGTCGCCGCGCTGACCGTGGCGGATCCCGGCGCCGGCGATCCGGAGAAGGCGGCTTCGGCCGCCAAGGTCCTCGCCGACGAGGCCGCCGCCGGCAACGGCAGATGCGGCGTCCAGGTGCACGGCGGGATGGGCTTCACCTGGGAGGTCCTGGCCCACCTCTATCTCAAGCGGGCCTGGCTGCAGGAGACGGCGTTCGGTTCCGCCGACGAGCACGCCCTGCGGCTGGCGTCGGCGCTCTGACCCGCGTGTCCAAGCGAACTCTCACGGAGGGGACCCCACCATGAAGCGGCTGGCGCAGACCGAGGGACTGGACGACCTGCAGCGCGAGATCCTCGCGGCGGTGACCGAGTTCACCGACCGGGAGATCCTTCCGGTGGCCACCGAACTGGAGCACGGGGACGTGTACCCGGTTGAGATCGTCGAGGGCCTCAAGAAGCTGGGCGTGTTCGGCCTGATGGTCCCGGAGGAGTACGGCGGGCTGGGCCAGTCGCTGCTGACCTACGCGCTCGCGGTGGAGGAGCTCTCCCGGGGCTGGATGAGTGTCTCGGGCATCATCAACACCCACTTCATCGTCGCCCACCTGGTGCTGCGGCACGGGACCGAGGCCCAACGCGCCGCCCTGCTGCCGAGGATGGCCTCGGGGGACCTGCGCGGGGCGTTCTCCATGTCGGAACCGGACTGCGGCTCGGACGTGTCGGCGATCCGCACCACCGCCCGCCGGGACGGCGACTCCTACGTCATCGACGGCCAGAAGATGTGGCTGACCAACGGCGGCTCGGCCAACCTGGTGGCCGTGCTGTGCAAGACCGAGGAGGGAGCCGACTCGGTCTACCGCAACATGACGACGTTCCTGGTCGAGAAGACCCCGGGCTTCGGGGAGGTGGCCCCCGGCCTCACGGTCCCCGGCAAGATCGAGAAGATGGGTTACCAGGGCGTCGACACGACCGAACTGCTCTTCGACTCCTTCCGGTTGCCGGCCGACCGGGTCCTCGGCGGCGTTGCCGGCCGGGGCTTCTACCAGATGATGGACGGCGTTGAGGTAGGGCGGGTGAACGTCGCGGCGCGCGCCTGCGGGGTCGCCCGGCGGGCGTTCGAGCTGGCCATCGACTACGCCCAGCAGCGGGAGACCTTCGGGAAGCCGATCGCCGAGCACCAGGCGGTGCAGTTCCGCCTGGCCGAGATGGCGACCAAGGTCGAGGCGGCCCACCAGATGGTCGTCATGGCGGCCCGCCGCAAGGACTCGGGGGAGCGCAACGACCTCGAGGCCGGGATGGCGAAGTACCTGGCCTGCGAGTACTGCAAGGAGGTCGTCGAGGACGCCTTCCGCATCCACGGCGGCTACGGGTACTCCAAGGAGTATGAGATCGAGCGGCTCTACCGGGAGGCGCCCATGCTCCTCATCGGCGAGGGCACCTCCGACATCCAAAAGATGATCATCGGTCGCCGGCTGCTCGAGGAGTATCGGCGATGACCTGCCCGGCCAGCTGCCGCAGCCGGGCGACGTCGACCTTGAACGTGGCGTTGACCGGCAGATCCGTCAGGAACGCGACGGCGTCGGGCACCTTGTAGTCGGCGATCCGGTCGCGGCACCACGCGCGCAGGTCCTGCGCGCTGACGGTCGCGCCCGGGTCGCGCGGCACCACGAAGGCCACCCCGACCTCGCCGATCACCGGCGCCGGGGTGCCGACGACCGCGACCCGGCCCACCTGCGGATGAGCGGCGAGAACCGCCTCGACCTCCGAGGGGTGCACGTTGTAGCCGCCCCGGATGTAGGCGTCGTCAGCCCGGCCGATGATCGTCAGGTCGCCCGCGGCGTCCTGCGAGCCCAGGTCGTTGGAGGCCAGCCAGCCCTCGGCGTCCAGCGTCTGCGCCGTCATTTCCGGATCGCCCCAGTAACCGCGCATGGCCGCGCGGGATCGCAGGAACACCCGGCCGACCTCGCCGGTGGCCAGCCGACGGCCGTCGGCGGACCGGATCTCCACCTCCGCGCCGCCCAGGGGACCGCCGACCGTCCTCTCGACCGTCTCGGCCGGGTCGGCGAGGCGTGTCCCGAAGGCCAGCGGCACCTCCGTACTGGCGTAACGCACCACCACCGGGCAGCCGAGCCGCTCCCGCATCGCGGTCACCAGGGCCGCGGGCACCCGGCTCGCACCGGTCGCCACCAGTCGCAGGCACGACAGGTCCGCCTGGTCGAGTGCCTTGAGCTGGAGGAGTTTCTCCCACTGGGTGGGCACCCCCTGGCCCACGGTGACCCGCTCGCGTTCGAGCACCTCGAGCATGCTCTCCGCGCTCCACACGGCCGGGGTGAGGATGAGCGCGGACCGGTGCGCGACCTGCTCGTAGAGGCGGGTGACGTAGCCCGAGTGCGCGAACGGCACCGGCATGAGCTTGCGGTCGTAGGGCGCGCTCAGCGGCCCGAGGTTGGCCCCGATGAACCGCAGCGTCGCGTGGTCGAACCAGGCGCCCTTGGGCAGCCCCGTCGTCCCGGTCGTCCAGACGATCACAGCGGGGTCCGCCGGCACGGTACTCCTGGCCTCCCGCAGCGGATCCAGGCCGTCCGGTGTGCCGGCCCGGACATCGACGACCACGCCCCGGGGGATCCGTTCCGGTGCGTCGGTGACGGTCAGGCGTGGCCGCGACCGGGCGAGGATGTGCGCGACCTCCACCGGCCCGAGCCGGGGGTTGACCGCCGACACGATCGCGCCGAGCCGCAGCACCGCCAGGTACCAGATCGAGAACTCCGGGCCCGAGGGGAGCAGCAGCGCCACCACGTCACCGGCGACCACCCCTCGTTCGGCCAGCAGGCTCCCGGCGAGCCCCGACCCGTCCCACCAGGCGGCGTAGGTGAGGGTCCGCCCGCCTTGGACGAGGGCGGGGAGGCCGGGTTCCGCCGTCAGGACCGCGGCGAAAAGGTCGGGCAGGTCCGTCGGTACGGTCACCGGTCGAGGCACTGGTCAGACTCCTGTCAGGGGCGGGTCCCCGGAGGACGGAGAGCAATGCGACGATCTTCTCCCAGGGCTCGTCTCCGCGCACGTCCGCCCCCTCGAAGAACTGCGCCGGTCTGTTCTGAGGAGCGCGAGGGGGCGTCGTCGGGACCCCGCGGTCAGGTGGGGGGAGGGGTGAAGTAGAAGCGGCGGTAACCCAGGAGGAGGCCGTCATCGGAGAGGGTGAAGAAGTCGGCGAAGTCGATCTCGCGGGGAGGCCGGGTGAACCGGCCCACGACCGCGACCGCGCCGCCCTCAGCGATGATCTTGTAGATATGGTGCCGGGCCGGGGGGCCCGCCAGTTCGGCGTGCAGATCGAGTACCTGGCGGCGTCCGCTGACACAGGGCACCGCAGGGTGGCTGACCAGCGCGTGCTCGTCGAACAGGGAGCCGTAGGCGTCGAGGTCGCCCTCGTCGAGGTATTCATACGACAGGCGCACGTGGTCGATGCCGGCTCCGGTGGCTGCGGCGCTCCGCCGGCCGGTTTCGTGGAACATGTGACTCTCCTCCTGCGACGGCGAGGTGACCGGTTCAGCATCGGCCGGGGCCTTGACTCCTGCCTATCCTCCGGTTATCTCGGGCAGAGAATTGCACCGGCCCCTGGCCGTCCAAAAGTGACTGCGAGGTGCCCGCAACCGGACATTTCTCACAATCGTTGGCCGGGATTCATGGACAAGGCGGATCTACGTCGGTGACACTGGGGCGTCCGGGGTAACAGTCGCCCGGCAGTGTCCAGGCTGGGAGCTTATGACTGACTCTTCGCCGGGGGGAGAAGTCTATTCGCGGGGCCCGGTCTTCGGGGTACTCGGTCCGCTGGAGGTCATCGGGCGGGCGGGCCCGGTGCGCATCCCGCCGGGGCGTCAGGAGACCATCCTGGCCGCGCTCCTGCTGGAGGCGGGCCGGGTGGTCAGCACCGACGCGCTCGTCGACCTGATCTGGGACACCGATCCGCCCGACACGGCCCGGACCCAGGTCCAGATCTGTGTGTCGCGGATGCGCAGGACCCTCGCGGACGCGGGCGTCGAGGCCGTCATCACGACCAGGCCGCCCGGCTATCTCCTGCAGACCGAGGACCGTGCGCTCGACCTGCACGTGTTCAACCGTACGGTCGGCGAGGCCAGGGTTCTGGCGAAGGAGGGCCGTGGCGCGGAGGCCGCCGAACTCCTGCGCGCGGTCGTCGGACTCTGGCGTGGACCGTGCCTGAGCGGCATTCCGAGCGAGACGCTCGGCACCAAGGCGCTGCGGATCGACGAGGACCGCCTGGCCGCCGTCGAGACGTACCTGGAACTGGAACTCGACCTCGGGCGGCACCACCAGCTCGTCGGCGAGATCGGTCGGCTGGTGCACGAGCATCCGCTGCGTGAACGGCTCCGCGGCCAGTTCATGCTGGCGCTGCACCGGTCCGGTCGCCAGGCCGAGGCCCTCGAGGCCTACCGGGCGGGCCGCGACCTGCTGATCGAGGAACTGGGTTTGGAACCGGGTGAGGATCTCCGGCTGCTGGAGACCGCCATCCTCGCCGGTGACCCCGCGCTGCACATCGGCACCGAGCCGCTGGAGGGCCGCCCCGATCCGGCCGGTGCCGTAGTTGTCCAGCGTGAGGAGAAACCGCGCCAGCTACCGGCCGACACGGCCGACTTCGTCGCCGACGCGGAGCTCACCGGGGCGGTGGAGGCCGCGCTCACCGAGATCGACGACCTGCGCGCCGTGCGGGTCGTCGTCATCGTCGGCAAGCCGGGTGTCGGCAAGAGCACGATGGCCACCCACATCGCCCAGCACCTCTCCCATGAGCACTTCCCCGACGGCCAGCTCTACTGCGACCTGCGCGGCACCGGCACGGAGCCGGTCACGACGAGGGAGGTCCTCGGCCGGTTCCTGCGCGCGCTCGGCATCCCCGGCCCGGTCATTCCGGAACCGCTCGACGAACGCGCCGAGATGTACCGGACCCTGCTGGCCACCCGCCGGGTGTTGGTCGTGCTGGACGACGCCGCGAGCGAACGGCAGATCGGCCCGCTGCTGCCCGGGAGCGACTGCTGCGCCGTGCTGGTGACGAGCCGGGCGCGGCTGACCGGGCTGCCGGGCGGGCGCCGGTTCGAGCTGCCCGTGCTGACCTTGGAACAGGCACTCGAACTGCTGAGCAGAGTCGTGGGCGCCGACCGGGTCGAGCGAGAGCCGGAGGCCGCCTCGGCCCTGGTCCGAACCGTCGGCTGCCTTCCGCTGGCGCTGCGCATCGTCGCCGCGCGGCTGGCGGCCAGACCGCACTGGTCACTCGCGTCCATGGTCCAGCGCCTGGCCGACGAGCGGCACCGCCTCGATGAGTTGGCCCACGGCGAGATGACCGTGCGCGCGAGCCTGTCGCTGACCCATGACGGCCTGGCGGTGCGGGATCGCCGGCTGCTGCGCCTGCTGAGCCTCGCGCCGGGCCCGACCCTGCCCGGATGGCTGGCTGGTGCGGTCCTGGACGACGACAGACCCTTCCCCGCGGACCTGCTCGAACCGTTGGTGGATGTCCAGATGCTCGACGTCGTGGCGGTGGAGACGACCGGTGAGTTCCGGTACCGGTTCCACGAGATCATCAAGATGTTCGCCCGGGAGCAGGTGGCCCTGCACGACGCCCACGAGGTGCGCGGGGCAGCGGTCGAGCGCATGCTGGGCGGCTGGCTCTCCCTCGTCGAGCAGGCCCATCGCAAGATCTACGGCGGTGACTTCACCGTGCTGCACGGGAATGCCCCGCGCTGGCGCTTCCCCGACGGTTACGCCGAGGCCCTGCTCGTCGACCCGCTCGAATGGATGGACGGGGAGCACGTCAACCTCTGCCTGGCGGTCGATCAGGCGGCGCAGGCGCACCTCGACGAGCTGTGCTGGGATCTGGCCTCGACACTGGTCACGCTGTTCGAGCCGCGGGGCTACGCGGACCTGTGGGAGAGGACGCACCGGCAGGCGCTGGAGGCGGTCAGACGGGCGGGCAACGTCCGGGGGACCGCCGCGCTGCTCGGGTCGTTGGGAACGCTCTATATCAGCCGCCGCAGGCTGCCCGAGTCGAAGACGTCACTGGATGACGCGCTGAACCTTTTCTCCGAACTGGGCGACCGGCACGGTCAGGCCCTGTGCCGCCGCGATCTCGCGCTCCTGGCGCGCCTCACCGGCCACGAGGGGCACGCGCTGGAGCTCTACGAACAGTCCATGCTCGACTTCGAACAGGCCGGCGACATCGTGGGCAAGGCGATCGTGCTCACCCAGAGTTCCTACGTCTTCAACCGCCGGGGTAACAGCGACGTCGCGTACGCGCGGCTCGAACAGGCACTTTCGATCTACCAGTCCGTGGGGTACACCGGCGGCGAGGCCAGAGCGCTTCGACGGGTCGGCCAGGTGCTCATGCAGCGGGGCGAGGTCGCGGAGGCCGAGCGCAAGTTCACCGACGCCCTCGACCTGGTCCGCGACGGCGGCGACGTCATTGGTGAGGGCCATCTGCTGCGTGAGCTGGGCGGGCTGCACGCCTCCCTCGGCCGCCGCGCCCAGGCCACCGGCTTCCTCAAGCGGGCCCTGGCCATCCGTGAACAGATGCTGGACACCGAAGGCGCCGCTCTCATCAGACACGATCTGGCCAGGCTCTCCGGCGAACACCAGCACCTCTAGTCCCACGGGTCGCTGCCGTGACGGACGCTCTGGTTTCGGCCTGCGCTGCTGGTGTCCATCGGGTTCTCCTCTTCTCGGTTCCCTGTGTGCTGAAACCAACGTAAGAAAACTCGGAATCACGGGATTATCACGGGCTCTATCTCGCGGTTATCACGGCCGCCATCATCGGGATCGCCGAGGCGGTGGCCTCCGCTATCACCGGGAGGTTGCCGCCGTGATGCCCCGGTGAATAGGCGCGTCCGCAGGATGGGCCGCAGTAGCTGAGAGGAAGGGCGGAAATGGCCGACGAGATTCCGGCAAATGAGGATGTGTCCCAGTTCGGCAGGCTGATGCGCCAGCACCGGCTCCGGATCGGTCTGACCCAGCGCGAGCTGGCCGACTTCTCCACGATCAGCGTCCGGGCGATCAGGGACCTGGAGCAGGGCAAGGCCACCCGGCCGCGCCAGGACACCGTGCGGCTGATCGCCGAAGGGCTGCGACTGGGGCCCCGCGCCCGGGTCGCACTGGAGGTGGCCGCCAACCGGGGTCTCGCCGGCCGGGCGCTCAAGGAGTACTACGACAGCGCGCCGCCCGCCCCGCCGGCCGCCCTCGACCCGATCGTGGGCCGCGCCTCGGAGACCGCGGTGATCACGGACGAACTGGGATCCGGCACCGAGCGGCTGGTCACGATCGTGGGGCTCGGCGGTACCGGCAAGACCCGGCTCGCGCTCAACGTCGCGCACCGGCTCCACGCGCAGTCCCGGATGCCGGTGCTCTGGCACGCCTTCTCCGGGGCGTCAGCCTGCTATCACCACAGCGGTGGAATCGAGGGCATGCCCGCGCTCCTGAGCGCCTGTGTCGACGAGCTCTTCGGAGCCGAGGTGTCCGGCGGAATCCAGGCCTTCGTCGAGCTGGTGGGGGATCGTCCCGCGCTGCTGGTCGCCGATGGCGCCGGCGTCGCCGCACCCTGCCCCGACCGCCTGGCCCGGTTGCTCCACGACTGCCCCGAGGTGCGGGTACTGGTCACCGCCGACCGGCCGGGCGGGGTGGCGGGCGAGCGGATCTTCCTGCTCGCCCCGCTGGAGACGCCGGGCACCGACGAGGAGGCGAAGGCCGAGGTCTTCGTCCAGGTGCCCGCCGTCCGGCTCTTCCTCGACCTGGTAGGCAAGGCGGGGCCGGGCGGGGCCGGCGCGGACCGGCAGACGGCGCTCGTCGCTGACATCTGCCGCAGCCTCGACGGGCTGCCGCTGGCGCTGCGGGCGGCGGCGTCCTGGCTCCTCGTCTACGACCTGACGACCCTGCGGCGCTGTCTGGCGGCCGGCCCCGCCGAGCTCCTGGATCACCTGTCCGGAGCCGAGAGCGGATCTGGCCTGCGTGAGGCGCTCGATCGGTGCGTCGGCCGGCTGGACCCGCCAGACCGGGACCTGCTCACCGCCCTGTGCCGACGCGACGGCGGGTTCGGCCTGGAAGACGTCGCCGAGCTGACCGGCCTGAGCATGCCCGACAGCGGACGGGTCGTTCGCGGCCTGATGCTGTACGGCCTGGTGCGCACCAGCCAGGAGGTGGGGCGGCCGCCGTTCCGCGTCCTCCATCTCGTCCAGGCCGTCGTGCTCACCGACCGCCGCCTTACTGCTCCGGGAATGCCGGATCAACTGCCTTTCGTCCGGGTCCGCCGGGTGTCCCATGGGATCCGAGAAGGAGTCATGCCGTGAGTGTTGGAGGAGAAGCCTTGTCCGGCGAACAGAGCACGAAGGCCAGAACGGCGGTGATCGCGGGGATCGGCGCATGCCTCCCCGAGCGCCTGGTCAAGAACGAGGAGGTCGCCGCCCACCTGGGCCTGTCCGACGAGTGGATCCGCGAACGCACCGGAATCGAGCAGCGTTACGTCCTCGCCCCCGAGGGCGCCACCTCCGACCTGGCGGTCGGCGCGGCCCGTCGGGCCCTGGAGTCCTACGGTGCCGACGAGGTCGACTTCCTGGTGCTCGCCACCTGCACCCCCGACCAGACCTTCCCCTCGACCGCTCCCGCCGTCGCCGCACGGCTGGGTCTCAAGGGCATCCCCGCCTTCGATCTCAACGCCGCCTGCTCGGGCTTCGTGTACGCCCTGACCGTCGCCTCGGCGATGATCGAGTCCGGTGCGTTCCGGACGGCCCTGGTCATCGGGGCGGACGCGGTCACCGCCTCGCTCGATCACGACGACCAGGTCACCGCCCCGGTCTTCGGTGACGGTGCGGGCGCGGTGGTGCTGCGGGCCGGCGAGGCGGGGGAACCCGGCGCGATCCTGGCGCAGGTGCTGGGTAGCGACGGCGACCTGCTGAACATCCTGGTGACACCGAGCGGCGGTTCGCGGCAGCGTGCTCCCGGCGTGCCGACCGACCTGGCGACCAGCTTCCTCACCATGCAGGGCCGCCTGGTCTACAAGTACGCGGTCAAACACATGACCGAGGCCTCCGAGGCCGTCCTGGCCCGGATGGACTGGGCCCCCGACGACGTGGACTGGCTCGTCGCCCACCAGGCCAACCGCCGCATCCTCGTCGCGACCGCCCGGGCTCTGGGCATCGCACCCGAGCGGGCCGTCGTCAACGTCGACAAGGTCGCCAACACCTCCGCCGCCTCGATCCCGCTGGCCCTGGTCGACGCGATCGGGGAGGGCCGGTTCAATCCCGGCGACAAGATGCTCTTCTGTGCCTTCGGCGGCGGCGTGACCTGGGCGGCAGCCGCCCTGATCTGGCCCGGACTGACCGCCGCCGAACCGGCCACGGCCGCCTGATCCACCGCGCACAACACCCTCACCCAGAAGGAGAAGCGAATGAACACGACCCTTGACCGCGTCAACAAGGTGGTCCTCTACGTGGTGCCGGAGCTGGACCGGGCGCCCGAGCCGGCCGACCTGTTCTCCGGTGATCTCGAAGTCGACTCACTCTCGATCGTCGAGATCATGACGAACATCGAGAAGGAGTTCGGAGTGGCCTTCGAGGACGAGGAGGTCGTGGCCGTCGAGAGCGTCCAGGACATCCTCGACCTGATCCAGCGCAGGCACTGAGCCGACCCCATCCCGGCCCGGCCGGGTCACTGCGACCGCGCTGACCCGGCAGCCCAGGCACCACACCCAGACCACTGAAACAGGGAGCCCACCATGTCCGCGCCGGTCAACGAAGGCAGGCGGCTCAGCGCAGCGCAGGCCGGCGTCTGGTACGCCCAGCGCCTGCATCCGGAAAGCCCGGTGTTCAACCTCGGCGGGCACCTGGAGATCCGCGGTCCGCTGGACGCGGACCTGCTCGGGGCGGCGCTGGCGCGGGTGGTCGCCGAGGACGACACCCTGGGCCTGCGGTTCCGGGAGGTGGACGGAGTCCCGGAGCAGTCCTTCGGCCCGGTCGCCGGGACACCGCCCGAGTTCATCGACGTCAGCGCCGAGCCGGACCCCGCCGAGGCGGCCCGCCACCTGATGCGGGTGGACCTCGACACCCCCCGCGACCTCGAAACCGGCCCGCTTTTCGGGAACCTGATCTTCCGGCTCGGCCCCGAACTCCACCTGTGGTATCTGCGGGCGCACCACCTGATCCACGACGGGTACACCACCGGGCTCTTCTGCCGTCGGGTCGCCGCGGTCTACACCGAACTGGCGACCGGTCACCCGGCCGGCCGGGCGTTCGGATCGTTCGCCCGGCTGCTCGACGGCGAGGACGACTACTTCGGCTCGGCCGCGCGGCAGCGTGATGCCGGCTACTGGCACAAGCTCATGGACGGGGCTCCCCACCCGGCGGGCCCGGTCTCGGCCCGCGCTCCCGAACTGCGCATCGTCCGCGAGACCACCCACATGCCGGCCGAGGGTTTCGCGGCGCTGCGGCGCTTCGCCGACAGCGCGGGGGTGGGCTGGCCGCAGGCGGTGCTCTGCGCCGCGGTCCTGCACCGGCACCTGTGGACCGGTGAGACCGACGTGCTGCTCAGCCTGGCCCTACCGGGCCGGCTCACCCGCAACGTGCCCGGCATGACGGCGAACGTGCTGCCGTTGCGCTGCGCCGTCGATCGGGACGCGACCTGCGCCGAGCTCGCGCGCCGGGTCGCCGGGCTGGCCGCGGCCGCCCAGTGGCACCAGCGGTACGGCTCGGCCGACCTCATGAACGATCTCGGCTGGCCGGCGCAGGGCCGCCGCCAGTTCGGCCCGATGGTCAACATCATGGCCGACGACGAGGTCCTCTCCTTCGCGGGCACACCCGCCCGTATCCGCATGATGTCGACCGGCGGCACCGCCGATGACCTGTCGCTGACCTTCACCCGCGAGGACGGTGGCCTGCGGATCGACGCCACGATCGACGCCGCCTACACCGACTGCACCGACCTGACCGGCTACCGGCGTACCTTTCTGCAGACGGTCACCGCGATGACCGTCGGCGACGGGGTCCTCGCCGGCGACGTCGAGGCGCTCGCACCGGGGGAGTGCGAACGGGTCGTCGAGACCTGGAACGCCACCGGGGACGGAAGCGCGGCCGAGCACAGCCTCGGTGCCCTGTTCGAGGGCCAGGCGGAGGTGCGCCCCGGAGCTGTGGCCCTGGTCTCAGGCGCGCAGCGGCTGACCTACGGGGAGCTGAACATCCGGGCGAACCGGCTCGCGCGCCTTCTGCTGTCACGTGGGGTGCGGCGGGGCGGTGTCGTGGGCGTCCTGCTGGAGCGCGGCCTCGACTTCGCGGTGGCGCTGGTGGGCGTGGTCAAGACCGGCGCGGCCTATGTCGTGCTCGACCCCGACTTCCCCGACGAGCGTCTCGACCTCGTGGCGCGGGGCGCCGGCGTGTCGGTCACGGTCACCGGGACGGAGTTCGCGGGCCGGGTGACCGGCCCGGTGGTCCTGGCGGACGCCGTGGACACCGGCGGCCTGCCCGGCGACGACCTGGACCTGCACGTCGCTCCGGGCGATGTGGCGTGCGTGATGTTCACCTCGGGTTCGACCGGCCGCCCCAAGGGCGTCGCGGCACCGCACCGCGCCCTGGTGGGATCGCTGGCCGGCCAGCAGTACGCCACGTTCGGTCCGGGGGAGGTGTTCCTGCAGTGCTCCCCGGTGTCCTGGGACGGTTTCTCCCTGGAGTTCTGGGGTGCTCTGCTGTTC
>JBDSTJ010000136.1:0-3972 GCA_039928335.1 Streptosporangiaceae bacterium
TGCCGGGGGCGGAGAGCGTGCTCGTCACGGTGTCGGGGTCGCTCGAGGGGCTCGAGCGCCAGCTGCGTGAGCTGCGGCCGGCCGCGGTGGACGGGGCGGACGGCACGCTGGAGATCCCGGTGGTCTATGACGGGGCGGACCTGGACGAGGTCGCGGAGCTGACCGGGATGGGCCGGGAGGAGGTGATCGCACGACACAGCTCCGCCGAGTACACCGTGGCCTATCTGGGTTTCTCGCCCGGGTTCGGGTATCTGACCGGGCTGGACCCGGTCCTGCGCGTGCCCCGGCACGACACGCCCCGGACGGCGGTGCCGGCGGGGTCCGTGGCGATCGCGGGACCGTACACCTCGGTCTATCCATCGGCCTCGCCGGGCGGGTGGCGGCTGCTCGGCCGCACCTCGACGGTCCTGTGGGACGTGCGCCGGGACCCGCCCTCACTGCTGGGCCCCGGGACGCGCGTCAGGTTTCAGCCCATCTGAACGATCTTCTCGGGGGCGATCCGCACGGTGATGCGCTGCTCGTCGGCGTTGCGCATCGGGTACTCCTCCACCCCCAGGTACTTCTTGGCCAGGCCGTCGATCACGTCGTCGGCCCCGCTCTCCTCGAACCTGGCGGTGCCCGACACGCTGACCAGGTGGAACGGGTCGTCGGGGTCGAGCACGCTCAGGGAGATGCGCGGGTCGGCGCGCAGGTTCCGCTCCTTGGCGCGGCCGACCGCGGTGTTGAAGAACACGCCCCGGTCATCGACGTCCATCCACACGACGGTGTTGTGCAGCGAGCCGTCGGTGCGCAGTGTGGTCACCCAGGCGTGGATCGGCCGCTTGAGCAGCGCCACCGCATCGGCGTTCAGTTCGGCCATCGTGTACCTCCAAGATCGGAAACGAGTATCCCAGCTTCTTCCCCGGGACGGCCGTTCGTAGCGTCAGCGGGTGACAAACGTCATGTCATCGGCGTGACAGCCGTCGCCGGAACCGGTGACAGCGAGGTCTACCTGCGGAGAGTCGTTCTCGCCACGCTGGGGGCATGCCCTTCGCAGCCGAGGTCACCGGCCTCCATCAGTGGTACGGCGGCTTCGAAGCCGTGCGGGGCGTCTCGCTCCAGGTCCGTCCCGGTGAGCTGTTCGCACTCCTGGGCACCAACGGGGCAGGCAAGACGACCGTCCTGGAGACCCTCGAGGGCTTCCGGCCGGCCGGGCGGGGCTCCGTCCGTGTCCTTGGCCGGGACCCGCACCGCGACCGTGCGCGGGTACGCCCGCAGCTCGGGATCATGATGCAGGAGGGCGGCCTGTTCCCCGACCTGACCGTGGCCGAGACCCTCGACCTGTGGCGCGACCTCACCCCGGAGCCGCGCGACCGCGCCGAACTCCTCGGCCTGGTGAACCTGGCCGACCGGGCGAAGGTAGGGGTCCGGCAGCTGTCGGGCGGCCAGAAACGCCGCCTCGGCCTGGCCCTGGCGATCACCGGCCGGCCCCGGATGCTCTTCCTCGACGAGCCGACGACCGGCATGGACCCCGAGGCGCGGCACGCCGTCTGGCAGGTGGTGCGGGGCCTGGTGGCGGACGGCACCACGGTGCTGCTGAGCACGCACTACCTGGAGGAGGCCGAGCAGGTCGCCGACCGCCTCGCGATCATGCATCACGGCCGGTTCGAGGCCGCCGGCACCCTCGGCGAGGTTCTGGCCGACCACGGCGACCGCATCAGCTTCCGGCTGCCGCCGCACCTCGGCCCCGGGGATCTGCCCGCGCCGGGCGGCGTCCGCCCGGTGGTCTCCCCGGCCGGCGAGGTGTCGTACACCGTGAACGGACTGCAGGAGGTGCTGCATGACCTGCTGCGCTGGGCCGACGGCGAGCGGCTGGCCCTCGCCGACCTCCAGGCCCGCAGCGCCTCGCTCGAGGACGTCTTCCTGAAGATCGCCGGAGGGGACCGCCGATGAACCACGCTTATGTCCTGCGCATCGCCCGGCTGGACCTGTCGCTGTTGTGGCGCAACCGGATCTCGCTGTTCGGGGTGCTCGGCCTGCCGGTGTTCTTCGGGACGATCCTCTTCGTCTCTCCTGAGGAGGGCTCGGTCAGCTCCGGCATCCCCGCCTACCTCTACACCGGCACCGGTGACCTGGCCTTCTTCCTGCTGTTCGGGGTCTTCGTCAACCTCACGAGCGTGTTCACGGCCCGCCGCGAGGACCTGACTCTGAAGCGGCTGCGCAGCAGCGCCCTGTCCGACCGGGAGATCTTCTGCGGCAGCATCCTGGGCGCCGCCGTGGTCTATGTACTGCAGATCAGCCTGGTGCTGGTCGCGCTCGTCACGGCCCTGGACGCCGGTGCGCCTGCGGACCCGCTGCTGCTCCTGACCGGTCTGCTCCTCGGCGTCGCGGTGTTCGCCCTGCTCGCGGTCGCGCTGTCCGGGGTCACGCCCAGCTCCGAGCTCTCCCAGTACACGGTGCTGCCGGTGCTGGCGGTCTGCGCCGCCGGGTCGGGATTCATGGTCCCGCTGGACGGCCTGCCCGGCTGGGCCGAGCGCGCCGCCGCCGCGCTCCCCCTCTCCCCCATCGTGGAGATCGCACGGACCGCCTATCTCGGCCGGGACTTCACCGTCGGCGGCGACCACGCCCAGGTCGGCCTGCTGGGCGGCTGGGCGGCGTGCGGCCCCGCTCTGCTGGTCCTGCTGGCCTGGCTCGCCGTCGGCGGACTGCTCGCCCATCGGGCCTTCCGCTGGGAACCCCGCAGGTCCTGACGGTCGGTACGCTTTTTTCGCAGTCGAAGGAGAGGTTCCGCGATGACCACGAGTACCGCAGCGGAGATCGCCGAACGTGAGGAGGGCCGGTTCGAGAACGCCAGGCTGCTGACGTTCTGGTCCTTCAGCGTCGCGAGCCTGGCCGTCGAGGCGATCCCCGGTCTCACCCTGGTCACCGACGCCCTCGCCGGGAAGGTCCACCCGGTGACCGCGGTGCTCGCGTTTCTGGGCCTGGTCGCGTTCACCGTCCTGTACGGCCGGGTGCTCAAGGGCGCCCTGGCGGGGGTGATGCCGGTCGCCGACCTCGTCCGGAGTGGGACGCTCGCCCTCGCCCTCACCGCCATGATCTTCATCTCCGCCCAATGGGTGATCATCGGCATGGTCTGGGTGGCCGGTGCGGCCCTGTGCATGCGCTCCCGACGGCAGATCGTCGTGCTCTGCCTCGGCGTTGGCGCGATCACCGCCCTGGTCTCCACGGTGGCGGCGGGCGAGAAGGCCCACTGGTACATGTGGCCGACCATGTTCGCCCTGCTGTCGGTCGTCGGCGGGGTCGCCGCGACCGCCAACCTCGTGCAGAAGAGCATGTGGGACCTGTTCAAGGACGCCCACGAGGCGCGTGAGGCCCAGGCCAGGCTCGCGGTCGCCGAGGAACGGCTCCGGATCGCCCGCGACCTGCACGACCTGCTCGGCCACAACCTGTCCCTGATCGCGGTGAAGAGCGAGCTGGCCGTCCGGCTGGCCCCCTCGGACGTGGCCCGCGCCCAGGCCGAGATGGTCGACGTGCGGCAGGCCGCCCGCGCCGCCCTGCGCGAGGTGCGGGCCACCCTCCGCGGCTACCGCGACATCGAGTTCGACGCCGAGGTGGCCGGCATCCGCGCCGTGCTCCAGGCCGCAGGCGTCCGCTGCACGGTCGGGCCGGTGCCGCCGCTGCCACCGGCGGTCCGCGGCGTGCTCGCCTGGGTCGTCCGTGAGGCCACCACCAACGTCCTCAAGCACTCCGCCGCCGAGCACTGCGAGCTCACCGTGGAGCTGTCCGGCGCCTCGGTGCGGCTGACCATGGCCAACGACCGCGCGCACCCGCCCGTCCCCGGCGACGGCGTCGGCCTGCTGGGGATGCGCGAACGGGTGACCGCCCTCGGCGGGACCCTCACCGGCGAGAGCGACGGCCGCGGCGGCTTCGTCCTGCGCGCCTGCCTGCCGCTCCAGGAACAGGCCGTAAAGTTCACGTCGTGATCCGTATCCT
>JBDSTJ010000137.1:0-3831 GCA_039928335.1 Streptosporangiaceae bacterium
GAGAACTGGCCGACCAACACCGCCAACCCCCGCCGCATCCAGATCTGAGGCTCGGCACACCGGATCCCCGCACTCTCCCGAGTGCGGGGATCCGTCGCGTCCGGCACGGGGAGAGGTCCTGGAAGGGGTAGGGAACGACGGGTGGCGATACGGCTACCAAGAAGGGAACAACAGAACAGGTAGGGCGGGCGGGACTCGAACCCGCGACTAGACGATTATGAGTCGCCTGCTCTAACCAGCTGAGCTACCGCCCCGTGCAGCAGCACGATATCGGGTCCCTGGATCTTATGCAGGATGAGCGCGGAGCACGGGACCGCCAGAATCTTCAACGGGCGATTCCAGGGCAGGGCGGCTGCGACGTGAATTTCTGACTCTGGAGGACAGCCGGATGACGTGGTGGCATGACGCCGTCGTTTACCAGATCTATCCCCGCAGCTTCGCCGACTCGACCGGTGACGGGCTGGGTGACCTCGGCGGAGTGCGCTCCCGGCTGCCGTACCTGTCGGACCTGGGGGTGAACGCCCTGTGGCTGTCGCCGTTCTATCCCTCGCCGATGGTCGACGGCGGCTATGACGTGTCCGACTACTGCGACGTCGATCCGCGGTTCGGGACCCTCGCCGACTTCGACGCGCTCGTCGCCGAGTCGGCGGCGCTGGGAATCCGGATCATCGTGGACCTGGTGCCCAACCACTGCTCCGACCAGCATCCGCTGTTCCAGGAGGCCCTGGCCGCCGGGCCGGGGAGCCCGCAGCGGGACCGGTTCATCTTCCGGGAGGGCCGCGGCGACGCGCCGCCCAACAACTGGGTGTCGATGTTCGGCGGGCCGGCCTGGACCCGGGTTCCGGACGGGCAGTGGTACCTGCACCTGTTCGACTCGGCCCAGCCCGACTGGGACTGGCGACACCCCGCGACCGCGCCGATGTTCGAGGGCATCCTGCGGTTCTGGCTGGACCGTGGCGTCGCCGGGATCCGGGTGGACGTGGCGCACGGACTGTTCAAGGACCCCGACCTCCCCGAGCTCGTCGGCGACCACCCCAACAACGAGCCGTCGGCCTACTACCACCGGCCGGAGCTGGCCGAGCACTACCGGACGTGGCGGGCGATCCTCGACTCCTACCCCGGTGGGGTGTTCCCCGGTGAGCGGACCGCGGTCGGCGAGTTCTGGGGCGACCTGCCCGAGCATGTCTGGCCCTACCTGCGCCAGGGCGGGCTGCCGCAGCTGTTCAACTTCCCGTTCCTGGCCACCCCGTGGGACGCGGCGAAACTCCGTGCGATCATCGACGAGTCACTGGCGGCGTCGGCCCCGATCCCGGCGGCCGCCCCCTGGGTGCTGGGCAACCACGACGTCACCCGGCCGGTGACGCGGTACTCGCCCGACCCGGCGACCGGCACCCGCCGCGCCCGCGCGGCCGCCCTGCTCGTGCTGGGCCTGCCCGGGTCGGTGTACGTCTACCAGGGTGAGGAGCTCGGTCTTCCCGAGGTCGTCGACCTGCCCGACGAGGCACGGCAGGACCCCACGTTCTTCCGGACCAACGGTGCCAAACCCGGCCGTGACGGCTGCCGGGTGCCGCTGCCCTGGTCGGGGACGGCTCCGCCGTTCGGCTTCACCGGCGGGCCGCGAGCCTGGCTTCCGCAGCCGGCCACCTGGGCGGACCTGACCGTCGAGGCCGAGAGCGCGGACCCCGGCTCACACCTGTCGCTCTACCGGGCCGCCCTGGCGCTGCGGCCCGAGCTCGGTGTGGGGTCGTTCAGCTGGCTCGACCTCGGCCCGACCGTCCTCGCCTTCGCCCGGGGAGCCGATTTCGTGTTCGTCGCGAACCTCGGTCCGGATCCGGTCCCGGTGCCTTCGCACCGTGAAGTGCTGCTCGCGAGCGCGGAGCTCACCGAGTCGATCCCGGCTGACACCGCGGTCTGGCTCAGGCCGTGAACCCGGCCGCACCCGAGTGTGGGCAGGGGCCGAAAGGGTAGATCATCCGATGTGAACGTGATCGCACGCCGTGTGCTGCAGCTCCACGATGACGACGGCCGTCCGGTCCAGGACGTGGTCGTGTCCATCGGTCAGCCGTTCATGGACCCGGAGGGCCAGGGCGAGTGGGCCTGCCCGTACCGGATCGACGGTCTCGGCGGCTGGGACGGCCAGTACCGCATCCTCGGTGAGGACGCGGTGCAGGCCCTGCAGCTGGTGCACGGGGTGATCTGGGGAGTGCTCACCGGCTGCGAGGAGGCCGGCCGACTGCGGCTGTGGGGCACCCCCCAACTGGGGTTCCCCTCGCCGTTCCAGCGGGTCCGGGTCCGGCACGAGGTGATGGACAACAGCGCCTACATCAGTTTCGGCGGGGTTTTCGACCAGGACGGCGGCGCGGTCGACCAGCTGGAGATCGACGACGAGGACGGCGAGCCTGCGGCCGTCCTGGACTTCGCCTTCTCCGGCGAGCTGGTCGGGCTGGAGCTGTTCAAGGCCGGCATCCGGCTACCCGAGGGTCTCCGCACCGCCGACCCGACCAACTCGGCCTCCTAAGGACTCACCCGCGTCGTGGACGAGCAGGGCGATCTGGACCCGGTTGTTCAGGTCGAGCTTGGTCAGGATACGCGACACGTGCGTCTTGACCGTGGTGGTGCTGATGAAGAGCTGGGCCGCGATCTCGGCGTTGGACCTGCCCTGGCCGACCGAGACGGCGACCCGCCGCTCCCGTTCGCTGAGCGCGCCGAACTGCTCGCGGGCCCGGGTCGCCCGGGAGTGCGTGCCTCCCGAGACCTGGGCGATCAGCTGGTGGGTCACCTCCGGCGACAGCACGGGATCGCCTGCGGCGACCTTCCTGATCGCGTCGACGATCTCCTGCGGCGAGGTGTCCTTGAGCACGAACCCGGCGGCCCCGGCCCGCAGCGCGCGGAGCACGTGCTCGTCGGTGTTGAACGTCGTCAGCATGATGATCTCGGGCGGCTGCGGCCGGCGGCGCAGCGCCTCGGCCGCCATGATCCCGTCGATCACCGGCATCCGGATGTCCATCAGGACCACGTCGGGCCGGCAGGCGGTCACCAGCGCCCCCACCTCGCCGCCGTCGGCGGCCTCACCGACCACCTCGAGGTCGGCGGCCCCGCCGAGCATCAGCCGGAGCCCGGACCGGACCAGGGCGTCGTCGTCTACGAGCAGTACACGGATCACAGGGGCCACGGTAGCTCCACTCCCAGCCGGAAGTCCTCGCCCGACCGGCCGTGGACGAGCCGGCCGCCGGCCAGTTCGGCCCGCTCCGCCAGCCCGATCAGGCCCTGCCCGGCGCCGGGGATCGAGCTCGGCGTCCCGATCGCCCGGTTGCGCACCTCCACGTGCAGCCCCTCCCCCGGGCCGCCGACGACCGTCACCATGACCCCGGTGTCCGGCGCGTGCTTGCGCGCGTTGGTGAGCCCCTCCTGCACGATCCGGTAGGCGGTCCGGCCCACGACCTCCGGGGCCGGCTCGGTGACGTGGAGCTGCAGCCCGACCCGGGTCCCGGCCTCGCGGGACTCCGCCACCAGCTGTTCCAGGTCGGCGAGGACCGGTTGCGGGCGGCCGGAGTCCTCGGGAGCCCGCAGCATGCCGAGGATCTTCCGGAGGTCCTCCAGCGCCTGGTGGGCACTGTCCCTGATCACTGCGGCGGCCTCCTGGACCTCCACAGCGGACGCGGCCGGGTTGAACTCCAGCGCGCCCGCGTGCACGCTCAGCAGCGACAGCCGGTGGGCCAGCACGTCGTGCATCTCCCGGGCCATGTCCTCCCGGGCCTGCCTGCGCGCCTCCAGGCCCGCCTGCCGGGTCAGCGACACGATGAACTGCCGCCGCGACCGCACGTACAGGCC
>JBDSTJ010000138.1:0-5068 GCA_039928335.1 Streptosporangiaceae bacterium
CGCGGCCAGACCGAGCTTCGCACCCTCCTTGATCGGCGTGGTGCTGATCCGGGCCGTCGCGTCGGCGTCGCTGACCGGCCAGAGCGCTCGGGCGAGCGCGGGCAGCTCCCGGGTCCGGAACAGGTGCGGCGCACCCCGCGTCGCCCAGACCAAGGTCAGCGGGTCCGGACTGGCACCCCGCGCGGACAGGGCCAGCCGCGCCGACCCGTACGGGGTGTCCTGCGCTCCCAGAGCCAGCACCTCCGGCTCGGTGGACGACCGGTCCAGCCCCTGGGCCGCGACCCGGTAGGCGAGAACCTGCTGACGTGAGACCTCGATGCTCATCTCCCCAGTCTGACCGACCCGGCTCTTCCTCGGCCGGGTGCGCGCCGATCCGAGCGCCCGGGTCCGGCCGACGCCCTGATTCTGTCGCAGCTGGGCGGTATGGTCGGCCCTGGTGGGGCAAACGGGGACGGAAGGAACACGATGAGCGGCTTGGGCGTGCACTTCGCGCTGACCTCCGACCAGGAGGAGCAGCTTCTGGACGCGGTCGACGACGACGAGGTCATGAGCCTCGTGGACGAGGTCGAGGAGACCATCGGGGAACGCGACCTGGTCGCGACCGACAAGGCCTGGGACGCCATCCACCGCTGCCTCACCGACGGCACGCTCTACGGCGACGACATGCCGTTGTCGCTCGCCGTCCTGGGTGGTGAGCAGTTCCACGACGAGGACGACTACATCGTCAGCTACGTCACCGTCGACGAGGTCCAGGAGGTGTCGGTGGCCCTGTCCGGCTGGGACCGGACCCGGCTGCGGGAGCGCTACGACGCCATCGATCCCGGGGACTACGACGGGCTCAAGGGCGACGACGACTTCTCCTACACCTGGGAGAACTTCGTGGAGCTGAGCACGTTCTTCACCGAGGCCGCGCTCAGCAAGAAAGCGGTCATCTTCACCGTCGACCAGTGACGATCCGGACCTGCCGACGGCTTCGCCGAACGTTCCTAGGCGGGGGTGGGGCCGTTGCGGGTCACGTCCCAGTAGTGGTGGATCGGGTCGTGGATGAAGTACCTGGCGAAGGTGTCGACGGTGAAGACGGACCCGTCGCTGCGGAAGCCCGTGCGGTCCCACTGTTGGCCGGTGACCGCGTCGAACCGGGCCGCAAGTCGCTCGCCCAGGCCGAGGATGTCCGTGGCGACGGCCGCGGGGTCCTGCTCGTGGTAGCGCGAGGCGACCGCGGTCTCGTCCTGATTCCAGTCGGGATAGGCCGGTCCGTCCTGGTCGAGCATGAGGCCCAGTCGGAGGTCGTACACCTTGATCGCGTCCCGCACGTGGCAGGCGTACTCCAGAGGGGACCAGGTCGAGGGGTCCGGCCTGGCCGTGTGCGTGCCGGGACGGCCGATCAGGGAGTGCCAGGCGGCGACGTTCTCGCGGAGCAGCGCACCGACGTCCGGGCGGGGTGAGGCCGAGGCATCGAAGCCGCATTCGGGGCACGCGCGGTCGAGGACCCAGGTCCAGTTCTTGGTGTCAGGCGTGATGCTCACGTTCGTACCTTACAATTCGTCCGTTGCCCAGGGACATCCCCGTACGGGGCAGCGACGGATCACTGCGGCGAGGGTCTGCTCGAGCATGGTTCCTCAGCCCGCGCATGGTCGGCTACCACCTCGACAAGGCCTACCCGAGGCTCGGCCTCGTCTCCCGGGCGAACTGGCCGCCCTGAACCTGGGATGATTCCGTCATGGCTGACCAGTGGCGGGTGCAGTTCGACGCGGATGTGACCTTCTCCAACGGCGGGGCGCTGCAGACGCAGGAGTTCCGGCTGGACATCCCCGGCACGGACATCTCCGACGCGGACCTGGGTGCGCTGCTCGTCCGGCACCTGGGCCTGCTCATGGTCGGCAAGGTCGAGATCAGCAACAAGGTGCTCATCCAGGAGCTGCACAAGGGCTCGCGCGGGGTCGGGACCAGGACGGCCGCGCGCCGGCTGGTGGACCTCACCCATCCGATCGCCGACGGCCTGGTCACCTATCCGGGGCTGCCCGCGCCGGAGATCACCGAGCATCTGACGCACGAGCAGTCGCGCGTCAACTACGCGCCCGGGACCGAGTTCCACTTCTCCCGGATCTCGATGATCGGCAACACCGGCACCTATCTGGACGCCCCGCTGCACCGCTACCCGGGCGGTGACGACCTGGCCGGGCTGCCGATCGGTCTGCTCGCCGACCTGGACGGCCTGGTCGTACGGTCCGAGAGCGTGATCACGCGCGAGCTGCTGCTGCCGTTCGACGTCCGGGGCAGGGCCGTCCTGCTGCACACCGGCTGGTCGCGCCACTTCGGGACGCCCGCCTACGCCTCCGGCCACCCCTACCTCGACGGCGAGGCCGCTGCCTGGCTCGCCGAGCAGGGCGCGGCCCTGGTCGGTATCGACTCGCTCAACATCGACGGCACCTCGGACGGGGAGCGTCCCGCACACTCGGTCCTGCTCAGGGCCGGGATCCCGATCGTCGAGCACCTGCGTGGTCTGGCGGAGCTGCCGCCGCACGGTTTCCGGTTCCATGCCGCGCCGCCACTGGTCTCGGGCATGGGGACTTTCCCGGTCCGCGCCTACGCCGTGATTACCGGCGGGTAATCTTCGGAGCGTGAGTATCGAACCGCCGGCCGGCGCCAGCCTCTTCCGGGTCGTTCCCGGACCGCCCAAGCTGGCCCTCCCCGGCCTGCTCCCGGTCTATGAGCTCTATGTGCGGGCCGGGCCGGAGCTGCTCAGGCAGTCCACCGCGCTCGGTGCCGAGCTGTGGATCTCCGCCCAGCTGGGGGAGCTCTACGCCGCCGCCCCCGACGACGAGGGCTTCGCCAAGGCCGTCGGGGACCTGGTCAAGGTCCTGCGCAGGGCCGGTACCCCGGGGGCCCACGCGTTCCTGCTGGCCGTCGCCGCAGCCGGGCCGCCGGACGTCCGCCCGAGTGCGGCCAAGGCGGCCGGGGAGCTCCCGCACGAGGGCCCGGCCTGGGCGGGGATGCTCGGCGAGGCTGTCGCGGTCGATGCCTGCACCCTCCAGGACGGCACCCTCGACCGGGACCAACTGCTGGTGGAGTTCCGGTACCGGGACGGCAGCGGGCACCATGCCCTGTCGGTCACCCTGTCGGGCGGCCTGCCCGTCCAGGTGATCGCGGTCGGCGACATGATGGGCATGCGCACGGAGATCAAACGGGTTCTGGAGGAAGGCGAGTGCGTCGTGGCCTCGCTGCCTCTCGACCTGGCCGGAAACCGGCTCCGGGAGGCCTTCGAGGCCGTCCGGCGGGTGCCGAAGGCCGAGATGGGAACGCCGTTCCACGCGGTCCTCGCCCTGGCCCGCACCCGACTCGCGCTGCTGCCCTGAAGAAACGCAAAGGCCCCCGCTCGTGACGAGCGGGGGCCTCGATGACGTTGGGGTCAGACCTGGCCGGCCTTCTCCAGTGCGGTGCAGCAGGTGTTGGTGATCAGGCGGGTGACCACGTACGGGTCCATGTTGGCGTTCGGGCGGCGGTCCTCGAGGTAGCCCTTGCGCTCGATCTCGACCTGCCAGGGCAGGCGGACCGAGGCGCCCCGGTTGGAGATGCCGTAGGAGAACTCGCTCCACGGGGCGGTCTCGTGCGCGCCGGTGAGGCGTTCCTTGATGTCCGGACCGTAGCCGTTGATGTGCTCGAGGAACTTCTCGCCCAGCGCCTCGCAGGCGGTGATGATGGGGTCGTAGCCCTCGCGCATGGCCTTGGTGGAGAAGTTGGTGTGCGCGCCGGCGCCGTTCCAGTCGCCCTTCATCGGCTTGGCGTCGATGGAGAAGGTGATGTCGTACTTCTCGCCGATGCGGTGCATCAGGTAGCGGGCGATCCAGATCTGGTCGGAGACCTCGACCGGACCGGCCGGGCCGATCTGGAACTCCCACTGGCCGGGCATGACCTCGGCGTTGATGCCGGACAGCGCCAGGCCGGCGTAGAGGCAGGCGTCCATGTGCTCTTCGACGATCGGGCGGCCAAAGGCGTTCTCGGCACCGGCGGAGCAGTAGTACTGGCCCTGCGGGGCCGGGAAGCCGCCGACCGGGAAGCCGAGCGGGCGGCCGTCCTTGAACAGGGTGTACTCCTGCTCGATGCCGAACCAGGACTCCTGGTCGGCGAACTCGCTCGCGATCGGCGTGAGCAGCGCCCGCGTGTTGGTCGCGTGCGGCGTGCCGTCGACGTTCAGGACCTCGCACATCACCAGGACGTCACCCTCGCCGCGCAGCGGGTCCGGGTAGACCGACACCGGCTTGAGCTGGCAGTCGGAGGCGGAACCCTCGGCCTGGTTGGTGCTGGAGCCGTCAAAGCCCCAGATCGGGAAGTCCGTGACTCCATCGGCAAGGATGCGCGTCTTCGACCGTAGCTGGGCGGTGGGCTCGGTGCCGTCGATCCAGATGTACTCAGCCTTGAAGCTCATGGAGGGTCCCTTGCCGCGAGAGAATGTGTGCCTGGTGCGATGCTGCAAGGAGAGTCTGCTGAGCTGCTATTTCCGATCAGTTGCCCTTGTGTGAACTTGAGGTTAACTCGGTACCGCTCCAATGGCTCTGACCTGGGATGTTACGCCTTGGCATAGACCACAGCCCAGGCCAGAGATCTGTGTCACATCATGAAACGGCCGAAACGGCCCTGATGGTAGAGCAGCGGTGGCTCCGCACGCACCACCGCGTCGACCACCAGCCCGACCACCAGCACATGGTCGCCTATCTCGATCGTGTCGTGGGGACGGCAGGTGATCTGCGCGGCTGCTCCGTCGAGCAACGGGACGCCGTGGTTGTTGAGGTGCCAGGCCGTCCCGGCGAACCGGTCGAGCCCCCGGCCGGCGAACCGCTCCGCGATCACGTCCTGGTCCTGCGCGAGCACGTTGACCGCGAAATGGTCGCAGGTGCTGAGGGTGGGCCAGGTCGTGGACGACCGGGCCGCATAGAAGGACACCAGCGGCGGATCCAGGCTGACCGCGGTGAACGAGGTCGCGGTCAGCCCGGCCGGAACCCCGTCGTTCTGCCCGGTGATCACGACCACGCCGGCCGCGTGCGCCTTCAGCGTGTCCTTGAAGTGCTGG
>JBDSTJ010000139.1:0-3355 GCA_039928335.1 Streptosporangiaceae bacterium
ACCTGACTTGATGATCAGCCCGGGTCCGTTGCGGCCGCGCGCGCTCTGGTGCGGTGCGGCCGCCCTGAGCGTCGCGCTCAGGTGCAGCCCGCGCGAGCCGGGGACCGAACCCGAGACCCGGCCGTAGGGGCTGCGCGCCTTCGACCTCCGGCCGGGCGCGCCCTCGCCGATTCCGTCGACCGTGAACAGCCTGGGCCGGTAGGCCTGACCGGACGGGGCGGTCTCGGTCCGGCCCGGAGCCGGCTGCCCGTCCGGCGCACCCTGACCGGATTCAGTCGGTGGTGAACCCGTCGGCGCGGTGTCGGCCGAGCCGGCGTCGTCAGGGCCACCGTCCGGTGGTGCCTCCGGTGGTGCCTCCGATGGCGAGTCCGGTGGTGCGTCGGGAGGCGAATCGGGAGGTGAGTCCGGTGGCGGGGCGTGGTCGTCGAGGATCTGGTCGAGCAGGTCCTGGTCGAGGCCGGGGGCGTCGAAGGGGTCGCGGCGTCGCCGGTGCGGGAGCGCGAGCCGGGCTGCGGCCCGGACGTCCTCGTCGGTCACGGTGTCGCGGCTGTTCCAGGCGGCGAGGGCGATCGCGGCGCGGGCGGTCACCAGGTCGGCGCGCAGGCCGTCGACCTCGAAGGCCGCGCAGACCGCGGTGATCTGACGCAGGGCGGCGTCCGGCAGGGTCACCTTGGGCAGCAGCGCCCGCGCGGCCGCGATGCGCTCGCCGAGCTCCCGTTCCTGGTCCTGCCACCCGTCGGCGAAGGCGTCGGGGCCGTCCTCGTAGCGGAGCCGGCGGCGGACGACCTCGGCCCGCTCCTCGGGCACCCGGGTCGCGGCGACCTCGACGGTCAGCCCGAACCGGTCGAGCAGTTGCGGCCGCAGCTCACCCTCCTCCGGGTTCATGGTCCCGACCAGCAGGAACCGGGCGGCATGCCGGATCGAGACGCCTTCGCGCTCCACGAACGCCCGCCCCATCGCGGCCGCGTCGAGCAGCAGGTCGACCAGGTGGTCGTGCAACAGGTTGACCTCGTCGACGTACAGCACGCCCCGGTGGGCGGCCGCGAGCAGGCCCGGCTCGTAGGCCTTCACGCCTTCGGTCAGGGCCCGTTCGATGTCGAGGGACCCGGTCAGCCGGTCCTCGGAGGCCCCGACGGGGAGCTCGACCAGCCGGGCGGGCCGGACGGCCGGTTCGGGCGCGGTGGCGTCGTCCACGACGGCGAGCTCGACGAACCGGGTGGCGGGCTCGGCCGGCACGACCCCGAGGCCGACGACCTCGGGCCCGGCCGCGAGGTGCGGGCCGTCGGGGCAGCCGGGATCGGGCGCGGCCGGATCGCAGGAGAACCGGCAGCCGGCCACGACCGTGAGGTCGGGCAGCAGATCGGCGAGTGCCCGGACGACGGTCGACTTGGCGGTGCCCTTCTCACCTCGGACCAGGACCCCGCCCACTCCGGGGGCGACGGCGTTGATGAGCAGGGCGAGCTTGAGATCGTCCATGCCGACGACGGCAGAGAACGGGTAGGGCCTCACGCGGAAGTACGTCCTTTCAGTCGGGTGTCCTCGCCCGAACCGGGTGTCCGTGCCAACGCGGGAAGTTCCTGGCTCCCAGAGATCAGTCCTGGTCACAGTTGCGGGACAGCCCCGGACTCACACCGGATTCCTTCCCTCACGTCGCCCCTGAGCATCCCATAAGGGACATCTAACGCGAGCACGTGAACCAGACGGCCTTGCCGCGGACCTGCGGATCGAGGCGGGCCCACGTCGAGTCGGTACCCCACCTGCCCTTGGACAGTTCCGCCACGATGCTCAGGCCACGGCCGAAGTCACTGCGGTGGAAGTCCACCGGCAGGGTGCGCGCGGGGAAGGCGTCGAAGACGGCACAGCAGAACTCGAAGTCGCCGACCGAGTAGAGCCAGAGTTCGTGCGGCGGGTGCTGGGCAGCGTGCTGGTGGGCGTTGGTGGCGAGTTCACTGGCCATCAGCGCGGCGTCGTCGATGACGGCGTCGTCCACACCCAGATGCGTCAGGGCCACCCTGAGCAGTCGTCGCGCCGTTCGAGCACAACTGGCGTCCGGGGGCAGGGCCCAGGTCCATCTCCTGCCGAGATCCTCTGCGAGCTCCACAACCGCCCTTTCACGCCTTCAGAGCGAGGTGCCGTCACCTAAAACGAGCATGCCTCAACTACAGCGGGTCCCCGAGCTGTCACAGAACAAGAATCCCGTGGGAATCCCACCATCGCAAGCGACTTCCGGAAGATTCTTTGTTTCTTCTGTGCGCAGACGCCATCGGCAGCACACTCGACCTATGACGTACCGCCCTACTGTTCGTGGCCGCCGTCTCGCCCGCGAACTGCGCCGCCTGCGAGAACAACAGGGCTGGACCCTGCAGGACGTGGCCGACCGGCTCGGCTGGTCGCGCGCCACGGTCTCCCGGCTGGAAACCGGGCAGACCCGACCGCGCGATGTGGCCGACCTGCTCGACATGTACGGAATCACCAGCCCGGAGCGGGATGCTCTGATCACGCTCGCCCGGGAGGCCAGGCAGCTGGGCTGGTGGACCGCGTATGTCGATGTCTTCAGCGGCAGCTATGTGGGGCTCGAGGACGACGCTTCGGAGATCCGCACCTGGGACTCCCAGCTCATCCACGGGCTGCTGCAGACCGAGGACTATGCGCGGGCGGTCATCACCGCCGGCCGCATGCTCCCCACTGCGGCGGACGTCGACCGGCGGATCGCGGCACGCAGAGCGAGGCAGGCACTGTTGGACCGGACCAACGCGCCTCACCTCCATCTGATCATCGACGAGGCGGTCCTGCGCCGTCCCATCGGCGGTCTGAACGTGCACAAGGACCAGCTTCTCGAGCTGGTGGCCGCGGCCGAACGGCCCAAGGTCACCGTCCAGGTGCTGGCCTACGCCCAGGGGGCACATGCCGGGCTCGACGGGCGTTTCACGATCCTGTCGTTCCCGGAGCCGGTCGACCCCGACATCTCCTACGTCGAGGGAACGATGGGGGACGTGTACGTCGAGAGTGCAGAGGCAGTCAACCAACACCGCAACCGGTTCGAGCGCATCGTCAGCGAGGCGCTCGATCCCGCTCAATCCGTCCGGCTGATCGCCGAGACGGCGAAGGAGTAGTCAGTGAACGAAGAACTCAGCTGGCGCAAGTCCTCTTACAGCGGCTCCGGCGACCAGTGCGTCGAGGTCGCGGCCATGTCCGACGGCCTGCGCGCGGTGCGGGACTCCAAGAACCCGGCGGCCCCCGCACTGGTGCTGTCCGGAACGGGGTTCGCCGCTTTCCTGCAGGGACTTCACGAATAACTAGAACATGTTCTAGTCTCTGGGTACTGACCTGGAGGTAGAAACTCGTGAAGCTCGGG
>JBDSTJ010000140.1:0-5727 GCA_039928335.1 Streptosporangiaceae bacterium
TCCGCGGGATGCCCAGCGCCCTCGCCCTGGCCACCGCGTCAGATGCCGCGCGCACGCCCTCGGTGCCGGCCGAGGCGGCCTTGAACCTGGTCCCGAGCCCGGTGCAGGGAGCCTGCAGGCCGACATAGGTGGGGATCAGGCGGTAGCCCATCCGGCGCACCGAGCGCACCCAGGCTTTCGACAGGTTGTACTGGGCGCAGCCGCGGGCCGCGCCGCCGATGTAGATGTTGGCGACCGCGTAGGCACCCCGCCAGGCCGACATCGTCGACAGGGTCGGAGCGGAGCACGTGTCGAAGCCGGGCCCGGTCGTCCAGGCCTTCCTGGCCCGGGCCTTGGCCCGCTCCGGTGGCCCGGCCGGCGTGCCGACCACCCGGCCGTACCCGACGGAGCCGGCCCGCAGCATCCGCTGGAGCAGGCTCCGGTCGCTCCCGTACGACGCCGTGATCTTCACTCCCGCCTCGGGCAGGAGCACCTCGGCCTCCCGGGTCGGGCTCGCCGGCACCACCAGGTGGGCGAGCCGCTTGCGGCCCGCGGCCCGCCGCTCCCCCGAGGCGGTCTCCGCCGCGAGCGGGGTGAGGTGCAGCGCCTCGGTCCGGCCGACCACCCGGGTCGGGCAGACCGGTTCACCGACCGGCGCGCCCAGGTAGATCGCGTTGCGGTCGAAGCGCACGCATCTCCCGGGCTCTCTGTCGAGGTGGTGGACCTGCCACCCGGCCGGCACGGGCAGCCGGAGTCCCCCGTACTCGATGGCCGCCCCCTGTGCCCCCGGGGCAGGACTGAGAAGTGAGAGCACAAGACCTCCGCTGAGGAGTACCGCACCGAGCATGAACGACCCTCCGTTGACGATGCCGCGATGATCGCCGGATACGCCGAGGGGCAAACAGGACCGGACGATCTTTCACCCCGGCTTGACGACCTCATAGGCGCCGGGCTCGTCGATGGCGTGAACCGACAGCGGAATGAAGGCCAGCCTCACCTCATAGGCCCCCAGCGCCCTGCGGTAGAAACCGGCGCCCTCCCATTCCGTAACAAGTGCCCACAAGTCGGGCTCGTCTGCCGATCTGCCGAGCCGCCCGTACCGGAAACCGGGCGAGGCCGCCAGGGCCGCCAGCACGGGCGTGATGGCTGCGGTGAAGATGTCCGCGTCAGGCACGCGGTAGCGGGTAATCGCGATCACCTGGTCATCCTGGCATCCTCACGTGCATGACTCTGCGCGATGCGGTGGAACGGCACAGCGCCATGCCCGTGGTCTTTCTGCACCAGCTGCCCAGATGGGTGCTCCCGGTGATCGTCGGAACACTCATGCTGGTCGGCCTGCTGGTCACGGGCTGGGCGGGGGCGAGCGCGATGATCGCCCTGGCGATCTTCATCGGCTGGTTCGGCTACCTGTCCTGGCCCAGGCTCGACCTGGCCGGACGGATGCTGCGGATCGGCGCACTGGTACTGCTGGTCGTACTCGCCGGCGGACACTTCAGTTGATGTCGGTTTTGACAATCATTTTCATATTCATCATAATCGGACCATGCTCAAGTCTCTGGCCAGCGCCTGCCTGACCGCCGCGCTCCTCGCCACCGCCGCCTGCGGCAGCGACACCGCCGCCCAGGGCGGGAAGCCGGATGTGATCGCGTCCTTCTACCCCCTGGCCTGGGTGACCGGGCAGATCGGCGGCCAGAACGTGTCGGTCTCGACCCTGACCAAGCCCGGGACCGAGCCGCACGACCTCGAGCTCTCCCCCCGGCAGGTCGCGCAGATCAGCGACAGCGCGTTCGTCGTCTACCTCCGGGAACTCCAGCCCGCCGTGGACGACGCGGTCTCCCGGCAGGCCGCGGACAAGTCCCTGGACGCCGCCGCCCAGGTCAGGACCATCCTGTTCGCCGGCCAGTCCGGGGGCGGTGGGAAGGCGAGCTACGACCCGCACCTGTGGCTTGACCCGGTCAGGCTGGCCACCGTCGCCAAGGCCGTCGGCGACCGGCTCGCCAGGATCGACCCCGGCCACGCCGCCGACTACCGGACGGGCACGAGCAGACTCGTCGGCGAACTGACCAGCCTGGACGGGGAGTTCGAGCGGGGGCTGGCCTCCTGCACCCGCAAGACGATCGTGACCAGCCATGAGGCGTTCGGCTACCTCGCCGACCGGTACGGGCTCAGGCAGGTCGGCATCACCGGAATCGGCCCCGACGGCGACCCCTCGCCCCATCGGGTGGCCGAGCTGACCGAACTGGTGCGGAAGGAGGGCATCAGCACGGTCTTCACCGAGACCCTGGTGAGCCCCAAGACCGCCCAGACCCTGGCCGACGAGGCGGGGGTGAGGACCGCGGTGCTCGACCCGGTCGAGGGCGTGACCGCCGCCGGCCAGGACTATCTCTCGGTCATGCGCGAGAACCTCACCGTACTCCGTGCCGCCCTGACCTGTCCTGAGCGATAATGAGAACCATGACGGATGCCGTTTTCACTCTCACGGGCGGGCAGGTGCGGCTCGACGGCCGCGAGGTGCTCAGCGGCATCGACCTGCGCGTGGAGCAGGGCGAGGTACTGGCCCTGCTCGGCCCCAACGGGTCCGGCAAGTCCACCCTGGTCCGGGCGCTGCTCGGCCTGGTGCCGCTGTCGGCCGGCACCCGCGAGATCTTCGGTTCCACCCGGTTCCGGGACTGGGCCCGGCTCGGCTACGTCCCGCAGCGGCTCACCGTCGGCGGCGGCGTCCCCTCGACGGTCCGCGAGATCGTGTCCTCGGGGCGCATCGCCCGGCAGTCCCGGTTCCGGTTCACCTCGGCCGCCGACCGCGCGGCCGTCACCCGGGCCATGACCGCCCTCGGCATCTCCCACCTGGCCCGCCGGCCCGCCCACCTGCTGTCCGGCGGGCAGCAGCAGCGGGTCCTGATCGCGCGGGCACTGGCCGGCGAACCCGATGTCTACCTCATGGACGAACCACTCGCCGGCGTGGACTCGGCCCACCAGGAGGCGCTGGCCGCGACCCTCGCCGACCTCGTCGCCCAGGGCCGCACGATCATCCTGGTGCTGCACGAGCTCGGCCCGCTCGCCCCGCTGATCACCCGTAGCATCGTCCTGGACCATGGCCGCATCGTGCACGAGGGCGCGCCGCCGGCTCCTGAGGGCGACTGCGCGGCACCCGGCCACGAGCACGTGCACCCGCACGCCACCGAGGCCCCCGCCTTGCTCTGGGGGACCTCATGAGCGGCATGTTCTCCTACGACTTCATGCAGCGCGCACTCGTCGCCGCGCTACTCATCGGCGTGTCCGCCCCGGCCGTCGGCACCTTCATCGTGCAGCGCAAGCTGGCCCTGCTCGGTGACGGGATCGGGCACATCGCGCTGACCGGAGTCGCGCTCGGCCTGGTCACCAGCGTCTCACCGGTGCTCACCGCGATGATCGTCTCGGCCCTCGGCGCGATCGCGATCGAGCTGCTGCGCACCCGGGGCCGCACCGGCGGCGACGTCGCGCTGGCGCTGCTGTTCTACGGCGGGCTCGCCGGCGGCGTGCTCGTCACCAACTTCGCGCCGGGCGGGAGCACCTCGACCCTCCTGTCGTACCTCTTCGGCTCGATCAGCAATGTCTCCCGGCAGGACCTCTACGCCATCGCCGGGCTGGTCGCCCTCGTCCTGGCCGTCCTGGTCGTCTTCGGCCGGGAGCTGTTCCTGCTCTGCCAGGACGAGGAGGTCGCCCGCGCATCCGGGCTACCGGTGCGGTTCCTCAGCATGCTGCTGGCGGTGACCGCCGCGCTCACCATCGTGGTCGCGATGCGGGTGGTCGGGCTGCTGTTGGTGAGCGCCCTCATGGTCGTACCGGTCGCCGCCGCCCAGCAGGTCACCCGGGGCTTCAAGGTCACGATCGGGCTGGCCATGCTGTTCGGTGTGCTGTCAGCGGTCGGCGGTCTGACCGGGTCCTACCAGTTCAGCGTGGGCGAAACCAACATCTCGCCCGGACCTGCCATCGTGATGGTCGCGCTCGCCCTGTTCGTCCTGTCGAGCGTCGCGGGCTGGATCGTCCGGCGCTCACGGGGTTCCCGACCGGTAGGGTCTGGTGCGGAGGTGCGAACGTGACGACGGTTCGACGGGACGCGGTCCGGCAGGCTCTGGCCGGATCCGAGGGATTCCGCAGTGCCCAGGACATCTACGCCGAACTGCGCGCACAGGGCTCCAAGATCGGCCTGACCACGGTCTACCGCGCCCTGCAGGCGCTCTCGGAGGCCGGCGAGATCGACATGCTGCGGACCGACGAGGGCGAGTCGGTCTACCGTGCCTGCGCCACCGGCGACCACCATCACCACCTGGTCTGCCGCTCCTGCGGCCGGACCGTGGAGATCGAGGGCCCGGCCGTCGAACGCTGGGCCGCGACCGTCGGCGTCGACAACGGCTTCACCGACGTCACCCACACCGTCGAGATCTTCGGCACCTGCACTGCCTGCGCCAAGGTGAGAGCCAGGGCCTGAGCCCCTCCGTGATCGCTCCCGGGCCACGGAGGGGACACCCGGTCAGGACGTGGGAACCGCCGCGGTCAGGCTGCCCTGGGTCACGATGACGCTGCAGCTGACCTTGTGGTCGCCCTTGGCCCAGCCCGAGGCGAGTGGGAAGAAGATCGAGTAGTTGAACTTGGGATCGATCTGGTTCAGCTTACGGACGGTGGCCGGGTTGGCCTTGATCCAGGCCTTGAACCGGGTCAGGCACCGGTCGTCGAACTCCGACTCCGCCGGACGCGCGCCGGACAGGTCGAAGGTGGTGAAGACCTGTGCGGTGTGCGGCTCGGTGCACTTGATCGCCTTGATACTGGTGACGGTCTCGGTACCGGTGGAAGTGAGGGTGTTCTTGTAGCAGTCCCCCGCCTTGAGGTTGGTCGGGTCGAGATTGCCCGAGTCGCTGATCTGGCCGGTCCTGTCGCGGTCCGCGGAGTCGATGCTGTCGACGATCTCGTGCGCGCCCCGGCCGACCGCGACCTTGATCACGATGACGACGAGGATCAGGCCGACCGTGGCCAGGATGCCGATGATGCGCCCCGACTTTCCCTGGGTGGGCGACGGCGGCGGAGCCTGCGGGAACGGCTGCTGTCCCATCGGGGGCAACTGCGGCGGCTGTTGGAAGCCGTAGGGCTGCTGTTGGGGCTGCTGTGGTGCCTGGCCGTAGGGGTTCTGCGGCTGGCCGTAGGGGGCCTGACCATAGGGATTCTGCCCATACGGGGGCTGGGGCTGCTGCCCAGCGTTCGGGTCGAACGGCGGCGGTGGGGGGCCATAGCTCATGAGCAGGCACAATAGCGCCTTACAGTGACGTTATGCACAGACCTGAAAACCCCGCAAGGCACAGGTTCTTACTAACAATCGGTTGAGGTGTTCGTACACTTCGCCAAAGACACATCTGGCGATCTATGCCATAAATGACGACACCCGCCCTCGGAGGTCGTCCATGCGCACCAGCGCCGCCATCTTCACACTCACCGCGACCCTTGCCGCCGTCCTCCAGCCCATGGCCGCCCAGGCAGCTGACGGTGAGGAGAAATTCCAGCTCAGGGACATGATCGTCGACTCCGACGGCACCACGCACTCCCGGTTGGACCGCACTTTCAGGGGCCTGCGGGTCCTCGGCGGCGATGTCGTCGTCCACAAGAGCAGGACCGGAACGTCCAAGGGCTCCAGCCTGACCCTGCGCGCCAAGCCCAAAGCCGAGACGGCCAGGATCAGCGCGAAGGAGGCCGCCGGGAAGGCGCTCTTCGGCGGCTTCC
>JBDSTJ010000141.1:0-17641 GCA_039928335.1 Streptosporangiaceae bacterium
CCCGCGATTTCCAGATGTCCTGATCCATGACCTGCTGCAGAGCGGCAGCCGCTTGGATCGCCGCAGCGTCGACCGATGCCTCCGAAGCTGGCTTGTCGAACAAGCGGCGCCGCAGGATCGCGGAAAAGTCGGCGTTCTCGTTCACTGATGTCGCCACAGGCCCCTGACGCTGAAGATAGGACTCAAGGTCAGCACGGCGTGCCTCACCTCCGCCACGCAGCGTGGTGTGGTCCTTTTCGGAGTTGATCATGACAACGACCATGGACACGTGAGGTACTGACGTGACCGTCTCGGTGAGCGCCCGCAGGAAAGCCATGTCCTGCGCGGCGAGCGTCTCGCTGCCTTTGCCCTCCAGTCCGTCACCGATGTAGTTGAGGACCTCGTCGATAATGATCAGTACAGGCCGATTCAGCGACTGAATCGCCTCACCGATCTTGGCTTTGCTGGCGAAGTGGGGCTTGAAGCTTTCATAGCGGTCGCGCTGATCGTCAAGCCCATCGAACAGCCGCCACAGGAAGCGCTCGTACAGGTTGTAGGCCCACTGGCCATCCTGGGCAGGATCTGTGCCTCCCGGTGTCATGTTGTCGCACGACAACACGACGACTTGGGGGCGGTTCAGATCCTTGGGGAGCTTTTGGCCGAGCGCCGCCTCAGCCTGTTCGAAGACCTGGCGGCCGATATCCTGGGCGGCCAGAGCCGTAGGGTTCTTGGCCAGATGCCAGGCGCCGATGCAGGCATGTGACTTGCCGCCGCCCATGCCTTGATCCAGCCGAGTCAGCGCCGCACCCTGCTCGTACTTGGTGCCCCCGCCCAGTCGGATCGCGATCCTGGCCAGCAGGTCAACCAGCTGGGAGGTCGGCTGGGTGATCTTCCCGTAGTAGTCGGTGTTGGCGTATTGCGGTTTGTTCGCGCCCTGTTCATACACCACTCGGTACAGCGAGACTTGGACGTCTTCCGGTCGGCCTGCAGCATCGAGGATCTCCTCTCGGAGCTCAAGCGCCTGCCACCATCGAATCGGCTCAGTCTCCTGCACGGCATCCCCTATGTCACGGGTTCAGTTGTAAGTTGCAATTACCAACTGAGATCTTGCCGTGCTTATCCCGTCAAAACAGGGGATTCTGCATTTCTGTGTCATTTGCTACGCGAATATCGCGGATCCGGTCGTCGTGAGCCGAGACGGTGGCCGTCTCGATGTTGCGGCGCTGCCTGATCACGGTCGTCCAGGTCAGCGCGTCAAGATCAGCTTCCGGCAACCGCTCGATCAGATGGGTGATAGTGGCCCACAGCTGTTCGTCGTTCCCGTCCCGCCCAGCGGCGACCAGGATCTGCGCGACGTCCTCAGCGCCACCGACATTCCACGCCCGCGCGATCGCCAGCGACACGTCGATCACCGACGAGGCGGTGGTGATGACAGGGTCGACCTGGCCGGACAGGATGAACCGACAGCCCTTACTGTCCTGCTTGATCAGCGTCTTGAGCTCGGCCATCTCCAGTCCGGCGGTGAAGCTCGCCCAGCGCAGCTCGGACGTGGCGACCTGGTCACGCCTGTACAACTCAACCCACCACAGGGCAAATTTCGTCCGCTCGTCGAAGAGCTCCAGCGGTACGGAGTCAATCTTACTGAGTGCGATCTCCTGGACTGCCTTGCGCGCGGTGGCCAGTAGCCGCAGCAGGTCCACAGGTTTCCCCGTATTGTCCGTGATAACCGCGTACCGACCCGCGACCTCCATGGCCGGACCGGACGAGGCCATCAGCATGTCGCGGCGGGCTAGATCCGAGCGCTCCCACAGCCGCATCCTACTGGCGACCTCGGCACGAATCTGGCTCTCCACTGCAGCCAGGCTGCCCGGTTCGCGGTCGGGGCTGGCGGGGCGGCAAGACATGGTCACGGTGGTGACGATGTTCAACGAACCGGCTCCCGCGCCGCCCGCCTCGGTCTTGGCCGGCCAGGACGCGGTCATGACGAGCTCTGCCTGGTCGAGAGCGTTCAGCATCCGGTACCAGACGTCGAGGTCGCCGTGGCCGAAGACGATGGTGACCACTCCGTCGTCGGCGACGACCCGGCGCATCTCGGCGTATGCCCTGGAGATCATCGAGTCGTAGTGCTCAAGGGTGCGGTGGTCATCGGCCTGCTTGCCGCCGCGCTTGACGATGATCTCCTCATCCTTCTCCTGGACGCCGTCCGGATGCATTGTCATGGCCAGCGAGAAGTCCGCTGTGAACATCGCGCGCTTGGCCCACACGTAGAACAGGTCGCTGGAGTCGCTGTAATCGATCATGTCGTCGTACGGCGGGTCGGTGACGACGGCGCTCATCGAGGCGTCCCGATAAGGAAGCATGGTCGCGCTACCTCGTTGGATGAGAGCCGGACGCGCGCTGCCGCGTCCTCGGATGCTGCGCAGCGCGGAGACGGTCTGTTGCGCCAGGGACGCCCATGACCCTGGCCCGTCTGACAGCCCACTCTCGAACCAATCGTAGGAGTGCGATACAGCAGCCTGGTTGACGAATATGTCGCCAACGCGCGTTCCTCCGGTGATCTGCAATCGTGCGGCACGAGAGGAACGGCGGATCTTGCGCATCATTACCGCTGTGGCATAGCCACTCAATGCCCGCACATACGGCGGGGACACCCCGGCCTTCAGGCACTCCTCGCCTAGGTGGTTGATTGTTCGGGCGAGCCGTACGAGCCCCAGCGTCTGTCTGTCCGGTACGAGGTCTCCGTATGTCTTGTCGCCGTAGTTTGTGGACTGGATGGTCCAGGTGTTGCCAGCTGGGATTGGTTCGTCGGGACGAGCGCTCAACGGTCCGAACGGCTGTTCATCGGCTAGCGATCGCACGGCGAGTCCTACTACCCGACCTTCCTGTTCGGTCGGCTCGCGGAACACCTTCGTCCCGTCCTCAGCGATGTCGGCGGCAAGCAGCAGGATGTCCTGTCGGCGGCCTTCCAGACTGAGCCGGGTGTGCGCTGCCTTGGGATGCACATGCCCGCAGAATGGGCAGACTGCGACTCGCCCTTCGGAGGAGTACTTGCTCTTGCCGGCGAAGACCCGCGTAGGTGTTCCGCTGGGCGGGCCTTCATGGACGATTGGGCGAAACTCGCCAGTGGTGCGGTTGGCGGTGATGTCAAAGCTCTGCCCCGAGTCGGCGTCCCGATTCCTGGTTTTCGGTCGGGGCTGGCGCAGCCAGAGTTCACCGACGAGCGGGAACCGGTTCCCGCATTCCTCGCAGGGCAGTGTGGAGGCCCATAGATAGCCCCAGGGGGAGGTCCCTTGGTACTGCGGATAGAAATCGGTCATTGCAGACGAGTAGCGGCGTCCCACTTCGCTAAGAAATGCTTCGACGTCACGTTCCAGCCGATCGGCGGTAAAACTCTCCTGTCCTTCCTCATGGAATGGGAGCGAGGGTTCGGCACTCCAGTCCTGGAAGGGGATCTCGGCGAGTAGGGAGCCGCCGAGGGTGGCGAAGGGGGAGTAGTCGACGCCTTCGGCGTGCACGCCGAGCCGTCCTGCTTCGAGTGGGATCATCGCCCGCCCAGAGAACGGATCGAGCACCCTCGCTCCGTCGGGGTGGCTGGCCGCGAGCGCCGCGCGGATCTTGGCGGCGGCGCCGCCGAGATTCGCAGCTTTTGCCTTAGCGGGGGTGCTGGCGCTGACGACTTCTCGCACGGCCTTCTGTAGTTCCTGTTGTTCGCGTTCATCCTCTGGCCAGGGCAGGAGGCTGGTCAGCACCGCTGCCTTAGCCTGGGCCGTCGGTCGCTTGGCGAACCAGACCCACAGGCTCGCCTCGGCATTACCGCTGCCCCACCCGGCCATCGATGCGTCGCTCACCTCTGCGCAAGGGAACCAGCGTTCGATCATCCGGGTCACTGGACCTCCTGGCCGGGAAGTGGATCAGACATGCCAGCCTTGGCGGCCAGCAGGTCGAAGCTCGACAAATGGGCAACCGCTTCACCATGGAGATCAATAGTGAAGACGTCAAGTGGATCGGGGAAGGCGCCGAACAACGAACCCAGCCCATCCTGGCAGGACTCGACGACGTACAGCAGGTAGTCGCCGCGATGCTGGGCCGCCATCAGCACTTCATCGCCGCGCAGCCGCAGGTCCGAGAGCTCGTCAGGAGCATCGGCATCAACCGCCCGCCAGGCGCCTTTCGCGGCCACCAGTTGCTGCCGATGCCCGCGGACCGCCCGCAGATCGAACCCGCGGTTCTCCGCCCGTACGTCCTGCACCGTCCATCCACTTGCTCCCAGCAGCCGACGAACGTGGCTGGCAGCGATCGTGTCGGCCCGGCGCCGTAGTGGCGTGTTGGGATCCGGGCCAGGCACGACCCGCAGCCGTGCCGTCAGCCTGAGATCCCCGGCATCGACCTTGGAGAGCTCTGACAGCTGTGCAAGCCGCTGCTCTGAGGAAGCCGTGAGCCTGTCCCGCATCGCGATCCGCTCACCACGGTCAGAGATGTCGAGCGTCAGGTCGACTGGCAGATTCCTCAGGTCGCGTTTTGCGGCAGAGAACCATGTGTCTCTTGCCTGTACCTGTTCGGCGACCATCTGTGCCAAGACTCGCCGTGCTTCGCTTGCCGCGACTTCGGCAACCATCGGATCAGGCCGGTCTGCGGGCATGTCGACCGGGATCAAGTTGGCTAGACACTCCCAGCGAACATGTCGGGTATCACCGCTCGTGTCAACTCGGATCAGCGCTGACCAGGGCGTTCGGGTCCGCGTAGCTGGAGAGGAAAGAGTAGAGCTGAACACGAGCAGTTCATAGGGGCCGCCCGCCGTGGGGTCCTCGGCGGTACCGCCACGGAAGAGGTCGGCACTGAGGGCTTGTGCGGACGAGTCAACCAGCTCGGTGAAGGCAGGCGAGCCAGGCCCAAGCGGTACGGCACTTCCCCCACTGTCGTGAAGGGCAGTACCGGTGGTCGCGACCAGAGCGCTCTGTCCAGCCCCGAGCGTAGGGGGAAGCGGCGTGGCCGATTCGATGAGCAGAACCCCCTCACCCGCAGCTGTTGGCCGAGCCCTAAGCACCCCCGCCGCAGTGAGCCGCCGAAGAAATGCCTCGACCACGGCAGGATTAAGCTGCTCCAATGAATCCTGGTGCAGCCTTACCAGACCGGCCATGGCGTCGACTCCTGTGGAGAGCTGGGCCTCCTGACTGCGCGCCTTCTCGGCACGCCGTTTCAGGTCGGTTGCAGAGACGCGCTGGACGGCGGCTAGCACTTCGGCCTTCTTCAACTCATCTTCCCCATACAGCGTCTGCAGCCACTCTTCGTAGGAGACAGCGGCGAGTTCGGCGACCAGGGACAGGCTGTCGAACATCTGCCCGTCTAGGTCGTTAGCGGCCGTGACGAAGTTCTCCAGAAGTGTGTGCAGGGTGTCGCCTTCGCGGGTGTCGGTGGCTACCAGGTTGTTGAGCTCGACGTCTCGGGTCTGGCCGACCCGGTGAATCCGGCCCATCCGCTGTTCCAACCTGACAAGCGACCAAGGGATGTCGAAGTTGACCAGCACGTGGGCGACCTGGAGATCGATGCCCTCGTTTCCGGCATCGGTGGACACGATGACTTGGAAGTCGCCGGCCATGAACGCCATGCGGATCTGGTCTCTGGCGGCGTGGGCTTGGCGGCCGCTGTAAGTCCGTGAGGAGTAGCCGTCAGCGACGAGACGTGCGGCGATCCATTCGGCGGAGTCTGCGTACTCGGTGAAGATGACCGCCTGCTGTCCATTTCCCGGAGCGATGCCGTTGGCCAGCAGGCATCGATCGATCAGCACCCGCCACTTCGACGGCAGATATCCGGGATCGCTGAAAGCTTTGGTGATTTGGGCGAGCAGAGCGTTGACCACTGTCTTCTCAGCTCGCGGAGACTGGGAGTCGGCGTGGACGACCCGTGCCTCATCCTGGACGGCTTGATCCTCATCTTCGGGATCGACTTCGGCCGCTGCCTCGGCTGGTGACTTGGCGGCCATATAGAGGAGCCGTCGCTTCAACGTCTCAGCTAGAGCGTGCAGGCTGGAGGCGGCCCGCTTCCCATACACCATGCGGGCCAACGGGCGCGCTTGAGGAGCGAAGAAGCGGTCGACCACTTCCAGGGCCCGCTCGTAGATGTCGAGTTCGATAGGGCTCAGCGGTATCCGATGGTTGATGGCATGCCGTCGTTTGAACAGCTTCGTGACGCCGTCGTAGTCGACGAGATCTTCCTTCATCCGGCGAAGGAAATGGATGCTTCCTGGCCGAAGCGCGGTCAGAGGCCGTTTGGGGTCATCGCCGGGATCTGGGTAGACCTCTGGGTCCACTAGATGCAGCAGGTGCCGGAACAGCCATTCCGAGCCACGATGCGGCGTAGCGGTCATAAGCAGAGCCCGCGGGCTTCCGCCCGCCAAGAGCTTGCCTACCCGGTGGAACGAGTGAGCAGTGGCGGTCAGACGGTGGGCCTCGTCGAAGATGACCAGATCCCATCCGGCTCGGTCCGGCCGGATCGCCTCTTGCACCGCAGCGTTCACCGCGGCCAACTCAAGGGACACGATCCACACGTCATGGCCGAGTTCCAGGGCGTGTTCTCGTACCGTCCCGGCGGTGATTCGGCGGAGGCCCCCGCCAAAGAACCGGTCGAAATCCGCCTGCCACTTGGACACCAGGCCGGCGGGGGCGACGACCAGGGCACGATTGACCAGACCGAGCCGACGCATCTCCCGTAGATAAAGCCCGGCCATAACGGTCTTTCCTGTTCCTGGCTCGTCTGCGAGCAAAAATCGGAGCCAGGGCTGCGGCAGCATCGCTCCATATACCGCGTTGGCCTGGTGCGCATAGGGCCGGAGGGGGGACGAAGACAATGCGCTGACCGACGCATCGGCGGTTGCGGCAGCCATCCAGCAGGTCCACATACCAGCGAGGGCCCTTGGTGATGAACCGCCACCGTCCGCAACAAGGACCTTGACCCGCGCCGCTTCGTCGGCGGTGAGCGACACCTTGCTGAGCGAGTCACCTTGATCGCCCAGCAGGTAAACGATCCATCCACCAGCAGGACCTGGCCGGGCGAAATCAACAGTCAACCAACCGTCCGTGCCATGCGGCAGCTGCACCCGCTGCCCTGGCTCGAACAGCTCCGCCATCCGCGCCTCCCAAGATCTTCCTTCCTAGTGTAGGAAGCTTAAGTGCTTGGATGTAGCTATTTCGCGGTGGTGCTACACGAAGTCGCGTATGGCAAGTTAACTCACAGATTGAGGCCAATTATGCCGGGTGCGTAGTTTTCGGTCAGTGTTCGAGACCGGGCCCCGCCTCAACGTGCGTCTGCGGGTCTTGCTCGCAGCGGTGCGAAGCTTGAGGAAGACACGTCGGGTTAACGGAACGGCGCTTGCCTCAAAGGGTCGGTATCCACAGTCCTCTGCCGGTCATAGGTGTGCTCTCCGTCGTGTTCGCGTCGGACGCAACCGCGCATAGCTTGCCCTGCGGGAGCAAGATGTGCCATAACGGACCCGGTATGGCGGGCGGCCTGGGGCGGCCTTGGGATCCCCTTCGGGGTCGCTGCGCTGGCTTTGTTTGTCACGGACGTGGGCCGTGAGCTCTTCCCTTCTGCGACACGCCCTCGTGTCGCGAATGAAGGAAGAGGCCAGGTCTTGGTGGAGAAGCGATTGACGAAGCAACCCGGCGGCCGGAGGCATGAGCTGAAGGTGCGGCTGACCGATGAGCAACGGGCGAAAGTATCGGGGAGGGCGAGCGCCGCCGGGGTGAGTATTTCCCGGTTGATGGTCGAGGCGGCTCTGTCGGGGATCACCAGGACCGCGACAGAACGCCGGGCGATCGTGATCGAGCTGCTGGCCGTGCGCCGGCTGGTGGTGGCGTTGGGGAACAACGTCAACCAGATCGCGAGGGTCGCCAACGCCACCGAGCAGGTCCCCGCCGAGGTTCCAGCGGCCATGGACGCGGTGGTTCGGGTCCTGGCACGCCTGGACGCTAAGGCTTCCGAAATGAGCCCGTCGTGAACGCGAACGACGGCATCAAGAAGCGGGCGAGAAACGGTTCCTGGGCATCAAGCCGATCAGGTTAGTGACGCTTCGCCCGACATCGACTCGCTGGCTCCGACCGCCCGGCCCGGACCGGCTTCGCGGCCAGGCATAGAGATCTAAACCACCGAGGAAACCCGGAACCTGACCTTGCCCCGCACCTTCAGGGCAAGGTCAGGTCCGTTTGCAGGGCGCTGACAGGACGGTCCAGCTAAGTGACGGCAAGCTCTTACCTGCTGGAGACAGCCCCGCAGTTCAAGCACTGTCCCCGCTGTCCCCGCTGTCCCCATTGCGCGCAGAAAGGGGGCTTGAGCTGGGGCGGCAAGGTTTCCGGACGAGGTCCGATGTGGGCTTCTCGCTGTCCCCGCTGTCTACCGTTCAAATACCGCATTTCTCGCTGCTTGGGAGAGTGTGGCCTGTTCGATGGCCGGGAGTCCGACGCGGTTCCAGTGGTGGATCACGTGGAGTGCGATCACCGCGCGGATCCCTCGGGTCAGGTCACCGTGTTCTCTGATCTGTCCTAGCTGGCTGCCCGCGTTCTCAAATGCGGCCTGCCAGGTGGCAGGGAGGACGCTGGGGCAGGCGGCGCCGAGGAGCAGTTGGCGGACTCCGCTGGTGAACTCAGCCCACGTGGTGGGGTCGGCTGGTTCGTTGTGGAGGGGCGCTCGCTGTTCGGCGACCCGTGCCCACACGTCGCCTTGTTCGGTCCAGTCCAGGTCCGCGGCTCGCATGAGGGAAGCCAGCAGGAAGAGGGAACGTTCCCGCCGGTCGGTTGCCTGTCCGGCGAGGAAGTCGATCAGATGACGGCTGTCGCCGTGAAAGAGGTTGTGAGCGGCGGTCATGCTGTGGCGGCCCCCGAAGGCGTGGGTCTCTGGTTCGTAGACGTCGCTCGTCCAGGTCATGCCGTCGGTCAGCGGGCCATGCACCGGGTCGGGGTGCGTCGGGTCGGTGAGTTCGTAGCGGATGCGCCAGTGGCCTTTGCGGATGAACCACCACGTGGTGATCGTTCCAGCGGCTTCGGCGGCGGGGAGGACGCGGGCGAGGTGGGTGGCGGCGAACTGCTCCCGGTCGTGTGCGTGGCCAGGGTAGGTGATGTTGATCTGCCGCCACCGGGTGTCGGTGTTGTCGTCCATAGTCGGCCTTTCAGCTGAGGAGGAGGCAGATGTCCCAACCGGTCACGACTGTTGCCGCATCAACCAGTGCGATACCTGCCGTCCCTTCCAGGAGTCCGGTGGATTCGCCATCAGTCGCGGCGGTGTCCTGGTGGATCTTCTGGATCAGAGTGAGGGGGATCGGGGTCCGGGCGTCGGCTGCGATGCGGCGGGCTGTCGCCAGGAGTCCTGCCGTGCCGTGACACAGGCCCCGGTCAAGGCCGGCCAGTTGATGGGGTTCGCGCACGGACGCACAGAAGGCCGCTTCCACGGCTTCCTGACGGGTGTGATCGATGAGGGCCAGGGCGGCGAGCTGGATTGCGCGGGCGATTCCGGGGGTGCCGTAGCACCATGACGGGCGTAGTGGGCCGGTCTGGGAAGGCTCGGCTCGTTCGAGGTCAGTGAGAGAGAGGGTTTGCGGCCACCAGGTGATGCCGTGGGTGGTGTGCTGCTGCCAAAGGTCCAGCCAGCGGAGTATCCGTTCGATGGCTTCTCGATGTCCGTCGACGTGGACGCCGTCGAGGTAGCAGTGCGCGAGGAGAGCGAGCGGTCCGGCGATGCCGTGGGCCATGCCGTGATTGCTGTGGCCTCCGGGCCGGTCTTCGCGGTGAGGTCCGTGGTGGCACCACCAGCCGGGAAGGTGTCCGAGCGGGTTGGTGAGCCGTACCAGATAGGTCAGCACCTCACGGAGCAGGTCGAGTTGGCCGGTGCGGCGCAGGGCTACGCCGAGGCCGGTCAGCCCGCGGATCAGGTCGAACTCTGCGTAGCCCGGTTGCTGTTGCTGGTCGATGCGGCGATGGGCGGCTTCGAGGCGATGGCGTGTCACGGTCTTAAGGCCGGCGGTTGCGGTCGCTTTCGCTTGGGCGAGGTGGGGTTGGTCGGCTGTGGAGAGGACGAACGCGAGGGCGGGTGCGCCGTAGTAGAGGCTGGCTCCATCGGCGACGCTGACACCGTCGGCAACGGCCACGTCGAGCGCTGCATACGCCGCTTCCCCTTCGCCGGTCTCCAGATGAACGAGGGCGATCCCCGCTGCTCCGCCGCCAAGCGACTGACCCGCGATCATGATTGCTTCCGAACGAGGTCGGTGTGGGCAACGCTGCGGGCCAGGCGCAGGCAGTGCCGTTCGGACGCGGTGTCGACACCGATCATGCGGGCGTGGTGCAGGTGCAACAGGTCGGCGAGGACCTTGTTGACGTCCATACCGTCGCGGTCGGCGAGGGCGCGGTACGCGGACAGCGCAGTGAGCAGGCCACCGTCCCCGTAGGACTCTCGGGCGAGTGCGAGTTGTGTGCCTTCCAGACGTGGGCCGCTGCGGCGCGGGGCATGGGAGGTGAGCCACCGCGGGCCGTCACCGCCGGTGAATCCGTTGGCGATGGTGATCATCCCGGCTGCCGTAGCGGCTTCCCGGTTGCCGGACAGGCGTTGGAGGGCTGTGCGGGAGTCGGCGGCGAACACGGCTTCGGCGGCTGCGAGGGTCGCTCCGGTTCCGTAGCGGGTTTCGGGCCGGTAGGTGTTCAGGGTGTAGTCGGTCAGCAGCCCGTCGTCGTGGAGCTGTGCGGCTCGCAGGGCGAGGTCGCTGGCGGAGTCAGCGAACGTTGTGGCGTGCAGGGGAACGCGGAGCCGCAGGTGCGGGCTGGGGTGCGGGTAGCGCAGGAACCACCAGCCGTCGGGCAGTTCGGGCGCTTCGGCCAGATGGGCGAGGAGTCTCTCGGGTGAGCCATGGAAGCGCGCTTCCAGCCATGGCGCCTGGCCGGGCCGGTGCTGCACGGTGCTTGCGGGATGGATCTGCCGTACGGGCGGTGGGTGGCTGGGCGAAGCGGCTGTGAGGGTCAGCAGGAGTTCGGCCGGTCGGCCGTTGATCCAGCCGGACGTTTCGGGAGCCTCGGTGAGGACGGCGGTCGTGTCCTTGTCGAGGTGGCTGCGCAAGATCGCCAGGTGAGCGGATTCCTCCAGGTCCAAGCGCAGCCGGACGTCGTCATCGCCGATGAACACCTCACGTGGCAGCCGGTGGCGTTCGCGTTGCCGTTCCCAGGCGTCTCGCCACTGCGGCCATGTCGCGGTACGGGCGGGGAGGGCGGCTTGAGGGATGATCCAACGGGCTGGGTGCAGGATGGAGCGGCCCCGCCGGACCCTGGGCAGGAACGGCAGGCTGCCGGCGTTCCCCCAGCTGAACGGCATGCACGGTGCCGTCCACGCGGTCCAGATCTCGGTGAGGAATCGGACGAGGGGTTGCTGGGCGGTCGGCAGCAGGACGCAGTTGATCAGGAGCGGCTCGATCGGCCGTCCTGTCGTGCGGGACACCAGCCACAGCCGTCCCCCGTCTCCGGTGACCGCCAGATCCTCCAACACCAGCGCCGGGTCAGGATGGAAGTCGCCGGCGGGCAGGACGGGCAGCAGTTCCAGGGTCCGGGCCAGCGTGGTCAGGCGAAGCTCCAGCGGTGGCCCGGACAGTTGCACGGTGTCCGCGCCGGGCATCGCGGTCGGCAGATTCAGATAGGCGCGGCGGAACCGCTCCTGCTCGGGAGGGCTGAAAAGGTGCAGGAACCGGGCGGCAGCTACGCCCGCGTGGCGGGCACCACTCACCACTGTCAGGGTGAACGCGCCCTGGTCCAGGTCCTGCGGTGTCTCAGCAGCGAGGACGAACCGTAGTTCGGTGTGCGGGATCGGCGGCCGGTCATCGTCGCCGCGTAGCGAGGCGATCAGTTCGTCATCGAGCACAACTTCGGCGCAGCCGTCCAAAGTAGACTTTTGGGCGAACGCCGCAAGCGTCGCGTCTCGGGCGGTGAACAGGGCTGGATCACGGCGGGGCGAGCCGCGGTACCCGTCGGGAAACCCCAGAACGTTCAAGACGTCGCGGAGAGGCACGGCCGCACCTGGTCCCCACCGTTCGATGAACGCGAGGTGGTAAGCGGCCCACCCGGGCAGGTGCGGCGCGACGGCGACGAGTGCAGAGGCAGCCTCCCGCGCCTCTCGGACGACGGATGGCGGCAGTGTCACCGCGCAGTCGATCCGCAGATCAAGCGCGACCAGCTCGCCCGGATCGGGGAGGACGGTGTGGCGGGCCAGATGCGAGACCGGGTCGGTCACAGTCATCGGCGGCCGTACCTCCGACAGGAGGATTCCCGCGTTCACCAGCGCGGCCACCAGGCCCTCAGCCGCTACGGGATCAGCCATCGTCTCGGCCGCCTTCGCGGCCAGCTTTTCGAACGGGATCGGAGACCCGGCAGCCTCGACCACCACTCGAACCGGATCGGTCAGGTCGATCTCGATATCCCAGATTCGGCCGTTCTCGACACGTGAGCAGGGCAACACCCACACCCCGCCCCGATCGAATCCGAGGCTGTTGGTCACAACCGCGACCGTACGGAGTGTCGACAGATCCCGCTCCGCCGCAGAAGTGTGCTCGGCGATGTGACGATCGTCGGGACGGGTAGTGGCAAGGTGTCGTTCCCCCCAGACGACCGTCGCACGGGGCCCGAACTCGACGGGAGCCACTCCAGCGAACCGGCCGAACGGGGTCGCGCGAGTGGTCCACCTCAACAAGTACCGGACCGTCGACTCCACCAGCCGTCTCAGCCTGCGCGTCTCCATCGCCTCCCCGGCCAGTGCCCGCGCGGCCTGAGAGGCGAAGTGCGGAGCGGCCTGGGTGACGGTCGCCGCGAACTCCGGCAACGCCCAAGCCTCCCGCAGCCAGGTGAGCCACGCTTCGGGCTGGTCGGTGGTCAGATCGGGCCAGGCAGGCAGGACAAGGTCATGGGGGTAGGCAGCGGCCCTGATCAACGCCGCGTCCGCACTGTGGAACATGTCTCTCTCCGCGTTCTGGGGGCTGGCGGAAGGAATGTGGAGGACCCGGCCTCCCTGGGAAGCCGGGCCCGATCCGGCGAGCGTGGTGTTGCGGGCCTCAGCCTGAGCAGGCGTCCGAGGTCGTGTTGCCCGACCCGCAGTTGTCGGAGGTGTCGGTGGCGAAGGCGGTCGCGGCCGACCCGGCGTCGACCAGCCGGAGGTTCAGTTCGTAGTCCATCAGGGGGTTTCCTTCCCTTCTTCGGGGGTGAAGGCCAGGACGATACGGCTGTGCCGCTTGTCCAGGACCGCCCCGTCCGGCAGGTCGCCGTCCGGGGTACGCGTGGGCAGGACGTGCAGCGCCGGGACCGGGCTGCCCGCCTCCACCCACGCGAGCATGTGCGCGACCATCCGTCCGGCCGCCGCTTCGGCGTCGGGGCCGTGGGCGTATGCGCCGAGATCGAAGCGGCGGTCGGTCCAGCGCAGCGCCGACCGGTAGGTGAAGGTGCCGTCATGGAGCGTGGCGGGGGTACCGTGCTGCCACGCTGGCGCGATGACGCCGGAGGCGATGGCCGCGTCCTGCGCGGACAGCATCACGAACTCCTCGCGGAGGCGGATGGCCAGCCACATGTCCAGATCGGGCAGGGCGGTGCGGGGCGGCAGGCTGACTCCGGCCCACGCTTCCTTCCGCGGCTGGGACAGGATGCCGTCGAGAGAGGCTTCGTCGATCTGCTCACCCTCGTCCAGCCGCAGGTGGACGCCGTCGGCGAGGTCGATGTACCGGACCGCGCTGGCTCCGTCGCCCTGCATCGCCACGAAACCACACAGCCGGCGGCTGTGGCTGACCAGACGATCGCCCGAGCGCCGCAGGGCCCACGACCTGGTCGACCCGAACATCCGTAGCGGTACGACGAGCGCACCGCCCTCGGTGAGCTGGTCACGCCATGCAGGCGGGATGTCCCATGCCCCGACCGTCACAATGATCAGGTCATAGGGGCGGCCCTGGTCGATCGGGTACTCGGCGTCCGCGCACACCACGGTGACGTCGTTGTACCCGGCTGCCTCCAGGCAGGTCGCGGCCCGATCGGTGACGTCCGGGTCGATGTCGACGGTGGTGACCGACCCGGACAGGCCGACCAGCTCACGAAGGAGGGAGGCGTTGTAGCCTCCGCTGCCGATCTCCAGTACGTGACGGCCTTCCAGGCTGCCGAGCGCGTCAGCCGCCTGGCCGATCATCTCGGCGATCAGGAACGGTGCCGACACCGAGCTGATGTTCTCCCCATTGGGAAGCTGCTTGGTGATGACAGCGGTGTTCTCGTACGCCTCCTTCAGCGGTAGGCCCGGCGTGTACAGCTCCCGAGGAACGATCCGCAGCGCCGCCTCCACCTCGGGACGCAGGACCAGACCCTTCCCCTGATGATCGGCGGCCAGGCGGTCGACCATCTCGTCGCGGAGACCCTGGCTGTCCATCGTGCCGACGCTCATGGCGGTGCCCTTTCGATATGTACGGGCCGCCACGGAACGGGCGGCCTCAGGACGCCCTCGGGAGTGATCCCGATGGCGGTCTCTCATGCTGGCCCAGCGGCGAGCTGCGCTCGGGCGAACGACTCGGCCTGCCTCCGCAATCTGTTCGGACGCGTGGGTCAGGGCCGGAAGTAGAACGTTCACACGCCCACCGCCTGGAGCCGGTGGGGCGTGGTGCTCTTGGCGGCGAGACGCTCGGCGACGGGCAGGTCGAGTTCGAACCAGGTCTCGGTGCCGAACGCGGTGGACTGCCAGCCCCACCGCGAGGACATCGCCTCGATGATGGCCAGTCCCCTGCCGTGCTCGACCAGGTCATCGATCGGGTCGCCTTCCGGCTCGTCGTCTGTGGCGCTGCTCGAAGTGGGGAAGGTGCTGCCGCCTTGGTCGGACACGGACACACGCAAGGTGGCGTCGTCCCAGGTCAGGGTGATGGTGAAGCTGCCGCCCGGCTTCCCGGAGGTGCTGTGCTCGATGGCGTTCGTCGCGGCCTCGTTCAGGGCGACGAGGATGCCGTCCAGAGCAGAAGCGTGCGGAGTGCGGTTGAGACGGGCGCGGATCCAGCCGCGGGCTCGCTCCAAGCACTGCCTGTCACTGCTGAACGATCCCGAAGCCGCACGGAGCAGCCGGGACGTGTCGTACCGGGGGCGAGGCTGGGTGCGGTGGTCGGAGATGAGCTGCAGCACGAGATGTCTCCTTCCTCAGGTGCCGGGGTCTGTGGCGGAGCTGGGCAGGTGGCGGCCGTTCGGGTCGATCGCCAGCCGCAGTGCCACAGGGGTGGGCCTGGTGATCTCCTGCCCGTGGCCGAGCGCCGTCCAGGAGGCGCGAGGCGCAGGAACGCCCAGCCGTGCGGGGTGTAGGCGGCGCGAAGCCGAGCGAGGGCGTCGGCCGAGTCCGAGATGGAGGCGGCGGGGTGTGCTCGGGGGTGCGTCTGAGGGATCCTGGCCGTCCCCTCAGCGGCCGGGACGACCGTGACGATCCGGCCCGTGCCGTCGCGGAACACGACGCCGGAGTCCGGGTCCGGCAGAGAAGCGTGCATCACGTCGGCCTCCCCTCACCGGTCAGGATCCGCAGGACGGTCTGCGCTGCTGCGGCGGGATCATCCACCGACCCGACGGCCGTGTCGCTCCACACGTACTGGCCAGCGGTGTAGGGCGACTCGCCCGCCCGGTAGCTGACGTGCTCGAACGCGTCCCGAACGCCAGGCCGGCCGAGGACCAGCCGATGCCTCCTGCCGCTCCGGTCCAACCGGGCATACAGGTGGGGCCGGAGCACGGCGAGGGCGGCCCGCAGGTTCTCCAGATACTGGGCGGCATCGGATTCGATGGCCGGCCCCTGCACGGCAACCTCGACCGGCCGGTCGAAGGCGACCGTGTCTTCCTGCTCGCGGAGCTGTGGCCGGAGGAGGCGAGAACTGCGAGGCATCGCGGCTTCTTCCTTTTCGACGGCTTCTGAATGGCTTGTGTCGAGGATTCGCCGTCGATGCACTCTGGCGCGAGGAGTGTGCTTGAGAATGCTTCAAGAACTTCTGGTCAGGACAGCGCTTCCAGGGCCTCGGTGATCAGTGCCCTTGCCGGACGGCCCACGAGAGCGTGTTCGGTGTGCCGGGTGAAGGTCTCGTTGTAGATGGCGAGCTCGCGCGGCTGGGTGACGGTGATCTCCGCCGATGGGAGTTCGACGAGGACGCGGTCGTCGTCGTAGATCCAGATCGGGACGGTCGGCCAGGTCCGGCGCAGGGGATTGGCCGGGATGATGCCCAGGCTGACGCGGGGCAGGGACATGACGGTCATCAGCCGGTCGAGCTGCTCGGCCATCACCTCGACGCCGCCCAGGCCGGCGCGCAACACCGACTCCTCAAGCACGATCGAGAACGTGCGGGTGCCCTCGTACAGGATCCGCTGCCGGTCGATCCGGGCCGCGACGGCGGCATTTAGGTCGTCGGGTACGCCCTGCTGGGCCATGACGGCTGTGAGCAGCGCGGCTGCGTAGCCGGGGGTCTGGAGTAGGCCTGGGACGGCGAGGGACTGGTAGATCCGGAATCGCCTGGTGGCCAGGTAGAGGGGGACGTAGGAGTCCTGGAGCCTGCGCATCCCGTTCCTCTGGCGGCCCTGCCACTCGACGTACATGCCCTCAATGATCTTGAGGCTCTCGATCAGATCGTCGACCTGGTCGGTGGCGTCGCAGTGCAGGCAGAACACGCGGATGTCATCGGCGGTCGGCGTCTGCCTGCCGTGCTCGATCTTGGAGATCTTGGTGCCGTCGTGCCAGCCGCATTTCTCGGCCAGGCCCTTGCAGGTATAGCCCTTGGCCACGCGGATCTCCCGCATCCGCTGGCCAAGGGCCTTACGTGCCGCTTCGACGTTCGATGAAGCCATCGGTGATCGACTTCTCGTCTCAGGCCGGCCGGTACTCCTGATGAGGGACGGCTCGTCCCCACACCGCCTCGAAAGCCGCCGCGCACAACGCCGCGACCGCCGGGTCGGTCGACACCTCGTCCCCCGCCCACTGGCCATCGCCGGTGAACAGGTTGAACACCACCGTGCTGCCATCGAACAGCCAGAAGTCGTTGCCCGGCAACGCCAGGTCGGACGCCTGACGGCGCGGCAGCCAGCCGACACGCTCACCGGCGGCGATGTTGCAGCCGTCAGTGATCGAGTGCTCGTAGCGGATGTAGTCGGTGACGGGCTCGGACACGATCCGGGCCCGCCGCATCACCACCCCGCGGCTGATCGGCCCGGCCAGGATGCCCGCCCACATCTGATCCCGCTCGGACCGGTCGAAGCTCTCCCCGGCCACCCACGCGGTGAAGTACGGGTCGCCCACGTCGTAGGCCTCGCGCATCTCCAGGTGGACGGCCGAGTGCTGCGCCGCGCCGAGTAGATCGGCGAACTGGTTAAGCGTCGCCGCCGCCGTCGGGCTGGGGCTGGTCGGGCTGGTCACCGGTGACCTCCGGGAAGTACGGCATCATGCGCCGAGGGAAGCGGATTACGGTCTCGCCCTTCGGGATGGGCCGGGTCGCGTTGATCTCGGCGATCGTCGCGGCGTCGACTTCCCATCCCTGAAGCACGTACTCGTCGGTCTCCTCGTCCAGGTAGATGGTCGGGGAGCCGTTGATGTCGGATTCGGGGTCCTTGCCGAGGAACTTTAGAGCCATGGTGACCGCCTCCAGGGTCTGTGTGCTCAACAATGCTCACCT
>JBDSTJ010000142.1:0-5102 GCA_039928335.1 Streptosporangiaceae bacterium
AGGGGGTTCCTGCCGAGTTCCCGGCGCGGTGCCAGGTCCTGGACGAGCCGGTCGAAGGGAAGCTCCTGGTGTTCGAGCGCGCCTAGGGTGACGTTTTTGACCCGGCCGAGCAGCTCACTGAACGCGGGGTCGCCGTCGAGGCGGACCCGCAGCGGAAGCGTGTTGATGAAGCAGCCGATGAGTCCCTCGGTCTGGGCGTCCCGGCCGCCGACCGCGGTCCCGACGACGACGTCGTCCGAGCCGGTGAACCGGCCGAGCAGCGCACCCCAGGCGGCGGTCAGGACCATGAACGGCGAGACACCGTGGGACCGCGACAGTGCCACGACCCCCTGCGAGAGCTCGGCGGACAGCCCGATCTCCACCTCGCCGCCGGCGTGGCTCTGCCGGACCGGACGCGGCCGGTCCGTGGGCAGTTCCAGCGCCGGCGGCGCGTCCGCGAGCGCCTCCCGCCAGTACCCCAGGAGCTCCTCGGCACGGTCGCCGGTCAGCTGCTCCCGTTCCCAGATCGCGTAGTCGACGTACTGCAGCGCCAGCTCGGGGAGCTCGGGCCGGACACCCGCCGTGAGCGCGTCGTAGGCGACGGACAGCTCGCCGAACAGCACGCCCATCGACCAGCCGTCGGACACCAGATGGTGCAGGACGACCATCAGGATGTGCTCCTGGTCGCCCAGCCGGAACAGGGTGGCGCGCAGGAGCGGGCCGGTGTCGACGGCGAACCCGAGGGCAGCCTCGGCCGGCAGCAGTTCGGCCAGCTCCGCCTCCCGGCCGGGCACGTCCCGGATCTCGACGTGCACCGGTTCCGCGGGCAGCACCCGCTGGACGGTCTGCCCGTCGATCTGGTCGAACACGGTGCGCAGCGCCTCATGCCGTTCGACGATCAGGCTCAGGGCCCCGCCCAGCGCGTCGAGGTCGAGTGCCCCGCGCAGGCGCAGCGCGACCGGGACGTGGTAGGCCGCCGTACCCGGCGACAACCGTTCAATGATCCACAGCCGCTCCTGCGCGGCCGAGGTCGGAAAGATCGCGGAGATCTCGGGGGTCATCGTTTTCCTCCTGCGGTGTTCGAGCGCGGGTCGAGGCGGCTGACGGCCTCAGGGAGGCGCGCGGTGCCCGCCCCCACGAGATAGCGGCTGCGGTCGGCGCGGGTGATCGCCGGAGCGGCGGTCCTGCCCTCGTCCACCGCACGTTCGATCAGGCCCGAGATCCGTTCGACGGTCGGGTCGGTGAACAGGTCCTGCAGCGGCACGGTCACCGCGTAGGTCTCCTTGATCCGGGACGCCAGCCGGGTCATCAGCAGCGAATGCCAGCCGAGCGCGAACAGGTCGTCGTCACGACCTAGCGTGGGCAGGTCGTCGTCACGGCCTGGCGTGGGCAGTGCCACCATCTCGGCGATCAGCCGGGCGACCTCGCGCTCGATGGCCGTGGCGGGCGCGTTCTGCCCGGTCCGCGGCGCTGAGCTGGGCAGCGAGCGCCGGTCGACCTTGCCGTTGACGGTCACCGGGATCGTGTCGATCGCGATGAACGCCGACGGCACCATGTACTCGGGCAGCCGGGTGCGCAGATGCCCGCGCAGCTCGGCCGTCGTGAACTCCGTGCCGGGCACGACGAACGCGACCAGCCGCTGCGCGCCGTCCGGGCCGGTCTCGGGCAGCACCACGGCGTCCCGGATCTTCGGGTGGAGGGTCAGCGCGGCCACGATCTCGCCGGGCTCGATCCGGTAGCCGCGGACCTGGACCTGGTCGTCGAGCCGGCCCAGGTAGTCGAGGGTCCCGTCGGAACGCCACCGGGCCAGGTCGCCGGTGCGGTACATCCGCCGCCCCGGCAGCAGCGGGTGCGGGGTGAACCGGGCCGCGGTCAGCTCGGGCTGGTTGAGGTAGCCCCAGGCCAGCGGGGCTCCGCTGACACAGATCTCGCCTTCGGGCGCGGCCTGCCCGGCGGGGTCCAGCAGCACCAGGCCGCTGCCGCGCAGCGGGCGACCGATCGGGATCTCGCTCTCCGGGTCGTCGATAGGGCCGAGCGTCGCGACGACCGCGGTCTCGGTGAGCCCGTACATGTTGGTGAGCGTGACGGAGGGGTCGCCGTGCTCGCGCCAGGCAGCCAGATGCGACGGTTCGATCTTCTCCCCGCCGAAGATCAGGTGCCGGAGCGCGAGGCCGGCGAGCCGCCCCGGCTCGGCCAGGGTCATCTCCCGGAACACCGCAGGCGTCTGGTTGAGGACGGTGACGCCTTCGCGGTGCAGGAGCGACCAGAAGTCCTCGGCCGACAGGGTCGATCCGGCCGGGACGACAACGAGGGTGCCGCCGTGGACCAGGCAGCCCCACAGCTCCCAGACGGTGTAGTCGAAGGCGAAGGAGTGGAAAAGCGTCCAGACGTCGTCGGGTCCGAAGCCGAAGTCCGTGGTCGCGGCGAACAGGTTCGCGAGGGCCTCGTGCCCGACCGGGACGCCCTTGGGACCTCCGCTGGAGCCCGAGGTGAAGATGACGTAGGCCAGCCGGTCGAGATCGGCGGCGGCGAACGGCCCGTGCGGCGCGCGCTCCGCGGAGTCCAGGACGGTCAGCCCGCCGTCATCGAGCAAGAACCGGGGTGCGGCGCTTTCCACCACCAGCCGTCGTCGCTCCGCCGGGTGCGCCGGGTCGAGCGGCAGGTAGGCCGCGCCGGACTTCAGCACCGCAATGACCGATACGACGAGCTCGACCGACCGCTGCAACTGGATCGCGACGAGATCTCCCGGTCCGGCCCCGGCCGCGCGCAGCTCGGCGGCGAGCCGCGAGGCACGCTCGTCGAGCTCCCGGTAGGTGAGGGTCTCGTCCGCGCAGACCAGGGCCGTGGCGTCCGGGCGGGCCGCCGCCTGCGCCTGGAACAGCTCGTGGACACAGGTCAGCGGCACCGTCGGGTCGCCGCCCTCGACCAGCAGCTCGGGCTCGGGACGCAGCCGGGGCAGCTCGGCCAGCGCGCCCGCGGGGTCGGCGGTGAAGGCGGCCAGCAGCACGGTGAGGTGCTCGACGGCCTCCCGTACCGGCTCCTCCTCGAACAGGTCGGTGTCGTACTGCAGCCGCCCGGCCAGGCCGCCGTCGAGTTCGGCGACGGTCAGCACCAGGTCGAACTGCGCGCCGCCGGAGGGCAGCGCGAGGGTCTCGACCGCCAGCCCGCCGATCGTCGCGGTGGCCCCGCCCCGGTTGAGTGCGAGCGCCGACAGCGCGTCGCCGTGCTCGCCGAGGGGGCGCTGCCAGGCCAGCACGGCCTGCACGAGCGGTGACCGCGACGGGTCGCGTACCGGCTGCACCCGCTCCACCAGCTGGGAGAAGGGGACTCCGGAGTGCGCGAGCGCCCCCCGGACCCCGGTGTGGGCGGCCTCGATCAGGCCGGCGACGGTCTGGGACGGCGCCACATCCGCCCGCACGGTGATGATGTTGACGAACAACCCGACCGTGGCGCTGTGGGCTGCCCCGGCCCGGCCGTGCGCGGGCGATCCCACGAGCAGGTCGCGCTGCCCGCTCCACTGCCCGAGCAGTGCCTGGTAGGCCGCCATGACGACGCTGTACGCCGTGGTGCCGAGGCTCTTGGCCAGGTCCGCCACCCGGGCGGAGACCTCGGGTCGGAGGGTGAAGCCGATCTCGGCGGTCCGCATCCGCCGCGGGCCGGTCTTCTTGACCGGCAGCCCGAGCAGGGTCGGGGCGCCGTCGAGGCCGGTGAGCCAGTGCTCCCACGACTCCGTCGACGGCTCGGTGCGGCCGTCGACGAAGGAGGAGTACGCGGTCGGCTCCGGCAGGTCGGGCTCGGTCCGGGTGAGCGACGCCGGGTAGAGGACGTCCAGCTCGCGCAGCAGCACCTCCATCGACCAGAGGTCGGTGACGAGATGGTCCACCGCGATGACCAGACGGTGCTCGTCGGTGCCGCCGGAGAACAGGGCGGCGCGCAGCAGCGGCCCGTTCTCCAGGTCGAACGGTTCGTGGGCGAAGTCCGCGATCCTGGTCTCCAGCGCGGCCGGGTCCCAGCCCGTGGTGTCGAACGTCTCAAAGCGCGGCAGCAGCCGGGCGTGGACGTGCCCGGTGGGGGTGCCGTCGCCGAACGGGAAGGTGGTCCGCAATGCCTCGTGCCGGTCGGTGAGCCGGTCGACTGCCTGGCGCAGCGCGCCGGCGTCCACCGGGCCGGTGATCCGCAACGCCATGGCCAGCAGGTGCGCGGGGCTGTCGGGCACCAGGTGGTGCTGCAGCCAGAACGAGGCCTGGCCGGGCGGGCAGGTCAGGTCGAACGGCGGGATCCGCACCGGGGCCGCGATCGGCCGGTCGGGGGCCGCCTGCACCTTGACCGCGATCGTCTCGATGAGCTCCGATCCGGTCATGTTCAGCGCCTCGTCCACCGGGATCTCCACGCCCAGCCGGGTCGCGATCCGGTGCTGGAGCACGATCACGGCCATCGAGTCGAGACCGAGCATGACCAGGGCCTCGTCCAGGTCGACCTGCTCCTGCCGGAGCCGGGCCAGGACGGCCAGCTCCTCCCTGACCACGTCACCCGCCATCATGATCCGGGCGACCGAGCCGCTCGGCAGCGTCCTGGCCGCCGGGGCGACCGGCCTCACCGTGTCGTCAGCGAGGATGCCGAGTGTGCCGTCCAGATAGGCCGCGCGGCAGGCGTGCCGCTGCACCTTCCCGCTGGAGGTCTTGCGCAGCTCGCCCGGCTTGATCACCGCGACCCGGTGCGGCCGGACGTCGTGCTCGGCCGCGACCGCCGCCCGGATCCGCCGGGCCATCTCCCGCAGGTCTCCCTTGAGGTCGCGCGGCCCGACCTCGGCCAGCACGACGAGCTCCTCCGACCCGTCCACCGGGACGGGGAACGCCGCGCACCCGCCCTGCCGCACCTTGTCGTCGGCGGTCTCGGCGGTGCGCTCGAGGTCCTGCGGGTAGTGGTTGCGCCCGCGGACGATGATCAGGTCCTTCTGCCGGCCGGTGACGTACAGTTCGCCTGCGTCACGGTAGCCCAGGTCGCCGGTCCGCAGGAAGGTCGCCGGGTCGTCCCCGGCCAGCCGGGCCCGGAACAGCTCCTCGGACTTGTCCGGCTGGTTCCAGTAGCCTTGCCCGACCGCCGCGCCCGACACCCAGATCTCG
>JBDSTJ010000143.1:0-3610 GCA_039928335.1 Streptosporangiaceae bacterium
CCCAGGATCGTGACGGCTTCCAGGGCGTTCTGGTTCGGGCCTGAGGGCAACGGGGTCAGGATCCGAGCAGAGGCGGCATCTCGGCTGAGGTTCGCTCGTGGCCGCAGGTGGCCGGGGCGCGCACCGATCCCCGGGAGCGAGCGACCAACCTGCTGTGACCGTGATACCGGTGCGAATCAGTACAACTCTCCCAGGATCATCCCGTAACGTGGGTGACTCGTCTCACTCTCGCGCTGACTCGGGGACAAGCTGCATGGAATTGCGCGCTGATGTTCACGCCTTCGAACTCCCGAAGTTGGGAGTTCTCCTCCGCCACGCACTGCCCAGCTTCGTCGAGGGCGTGATCGCGCCGGTGGTCGTCTTCTATGTGGCGCTGGTCGCGCTGGGGCAGACCGGCGCGGTCGTGGTGGCCGTCGGCTGGGTCTTCGGCGCGATCGGGGTCCGGCTGGCGCGCCGGAGCCGGGTGCCGGGGGCGTTGATGCTGGCGGCGCTGGGCGTGACCGCGCGGGCGGCGCTGGCGGTGGGGTCGGGCAACCCCAAGCTCTTCTTCCTGCAGCCCACGCTGGGCACCCTGCTGGTGAGTGGCGCGTTCCTGGCCTCGGTGCCGCTGGGGCGGCCGATGGCACAGAAGATCGCCACTGATCTCGTACCGCTTCCCGAGGCCTTCCTGGCGCATCTGCGGGTCCGGCAGTTCTTCCTGCGGATCTCGCTGCTGTGGGCGCTGGTGTTCCTGGTGAACGCGGTGATCAGCCTGTGGCTGCTGTTCCACGAGTCGCTGGACACGTTCCTGTGGCTGCGCACCAGCCTGGTCACGGTGCTGTGGATCGCGGCGATGGGAGTGTCCCTGCTGGGCTTCAACCGGTGCCTCGCGCAGGTGAACGACGAGCGGAGAACTACCGTCCTGGTTTGACCCTATTTAATCCCTGGATACGGTTACGGCTAGGTAATCGGGGGATTAGGGGTCTTTGGTGCGATTTCTTAGGGTTATTGGACTCGGCTCCGTCGGTGCGGGACTGCTGCTGGGCACGGCCTGTAGCACCGGCGGGATCGGCAGGGGCGTGCTGGCCGCGGACAAGACCGCCGTCGTGACGATCACGCCGGCCGAGGGGGTCGCCAAGGCCAGGCCCGACCGGCCCGTCACGGTCAAGGTCGCCGACGGGACGCTGGGCGAGGTGCGGGTGACCGGCGACGGCAGGGAGATCCCCGGGACGTTCGACCCGGCCAGGAGCACCTGGACTGCCAAGGGCATGCTCGCGCTCAACACGAAGTACGTCGTGAGCGTCACCGCCCGCAGCACGACCGGGAAGGCCGCCACGGCTACCAGCTCGTTCAGCACCCTGAAGCCCAGGAGCACTTTCAAGGTCGTCGATGTGACCCCCGGGATCAAGGGCGAGACCGTCGGGGTCGGCATGCCGATCATCGTGACGCTCAGCGCCGCGGTCACCGACCGGAAGGCCGTCGAGAAGGCGCTCAGGGTGACCTCGGAGAAGCCGTCGACCGGAGCCTGGCGCTGGGTCTCCCCGACCCAGCTGATCTACCGCACCGAGAAGTACTGGGCGGCCCACCAGACCGTCCGGCTGCGGGCGGGCCTGACCGGGGTCAACGGAGGCAAGGGCGTCTACGGCTCGGCCGACACCACCCGGTCGTTCAAGGTCGGCGCGGCCCAGATCGCGACGGTCAGCGTGCCCGGCCACACGATGAAGGTCACCCGCGACGGGAGGACGCTCCGGTCCGCAATCCCGGTCAGCTCCGGCAACGGCAGCACCCGGGAGTACACGACCACCAGCGGCGTGCACCTGGTGATGGGGCACGAGGACCCCGCGACGATGATCTCGCCGGGAAAGAAGCCAGGCGACCCGGGCTACTACAAGACCATCGCCCAGAGCGCGGTGCGGTTCTCCAGCAGCGGCGAGTACACCCACTCGGCGCCGTGGTCGGTCGGGTCGCAGGGCCGCGCCAACGTCAGCCACGGCTGCGTCAACATGAGTCCGGCCGACGCCAGGTGGTTCTACGACCTGGCCAGGAGGGGCGATGTGGTCAAGGTGACGGGCACCGACCGGAAGATCGAATGGAACAACGGATGGGGGTACTGGCAGGTCCCGTTCAGTCAGTGGGCACAGTAACCGCCAGGTGACGGCCCTGCTCCCTGCAGGCAACGATTGATTATCAAAGTCTTGTGAAATTCCGATCCGGTGGCATGATGCCCCGGCTTAGCCGTTAATGTTCCCTGTACGTGTCTTTGATCGGAGTGAGTCGATCGGCACGTCACGGGGTTACGTCACGGAGGTTCACGGTGCGTCAGGGCTTCACGGGTATGCGCGGCAGGACCGCGATGCGGCTGGTCGGCCTGATGAGCGTGGCCGCGCTCGCGGCGGCGTGCAGCAGCGGCGGTTCGGGCGGCGGAGGCGGTGGCGGGGGCGGCGGAGCCAAGGAGCCCGAGGCCCCGGTCGTCGCGATCACCCCCGCGGACGGCACCGCCAAGGCCGCGCCCGAGAAGGGCGTCGTGGTCAAGGCCAGCCTCGGCAAGCTGACGAACGTCAGGGTCACCCTCAAGGGCAAGGACGTGCCCGGCACCCTGTCGGCCGACCAGACCTCCTGGAAGTCCACCTGGACCCTGACGCCGAGCTCCTCCTACACCGTCGAGGCCACGGCCGACAACGAGGGCAAGACCGGCGTCACCACCAGCAGCTTCAAGACCCTCAAGCCCAAGGCCACGATCGGGCTGTCGCTGGACTACCCGATCGTCCCCTACCAGGGCCAGACCGTCGGTGTGGGCATGCCGGTCGACGTCCACTTCAGCGAGCCGGTCAGCGACCGCAAGGCCGTGGAGCGGTCGCTGGAGATCAGGTCCAAGTACTCCAACGAAGGCGCCTGGTACTGGTACTCCGACCGCCAGGTCGTGTTCCGGACCAAGAAGTACTGGAAGCCCAACCAGCCGATCACGGTGACCGGCCACTTCGCCGGCGTGCGGTTCGGCAAGGACACCTACGGCGTCAAGGACTTCAAGCTCAAGTTCAAGGTCGGCGACGAGATCATCAGCAACGTCAACACCCGCACCCACCGGATGACCGTCAAGATCAACGGCAAGAAGGTCAAGGACGTCGGGATCAGCGCGGGCAAGGCGACGGAGTACAAGTACACGACGACCAACGGCGTCCACCTGACGATGGAGAAGGAGAATCCGGTCACCATGGTCTCTCCGGGGATCAAGGAGGGTGAGCCGGGCTACTACAAGGAGGTCGTCGACCACGCGGTGCGGATCTCCAACAGCGGCGAGTACGTGCACTCCGCGCCGTGGTCGGTCGGGTCCCAGGGCGCGGCCAACGTCAGCCACGGCTGCGTGAACGCCTCACCGGGCTTCGCGGCCTGGTTCTATGAGAAGTCCCACTGGGGCGACATCGTCATCGTCAAGGGCACCAACCGGCCGCTGGAGTTCGACAACGGCTACGGCTGGTGGCAGAAGTCGTGGAAGGACTGGATCGTCGGCAGCGCGTTCGACAAGTCGGTCTCGACCGCCGCCCCGACCGACCAGCTCAGCGCCCCGGCCACGCCCACCCCGGGCGCGACGGACCCGGCCACGCCGAGCCTGACCCCGTCCGTCACCGGCACG
>JBDSTJ010000144.1:0-4409 GCA_039928335.1 Streptosporangiaceae bacterium
TCACCATGCTGAGGGGTATGGTGATGACAACGACCACCCCGAGGCCCCGTACCCCCCAGCCACTCCAGCGCGCCGTCCTCGTCGAGGAACTGCTGTGCGCCGGAGCCGACCCCGACCGGCCCCTCGAAGAGTGCGGGTGGCTGTTCCAGTCGCGCCGTTCGCTGGTGGGCCGGCTGCTGGGCCGGCCATGACCTACTCCCTGGCCGACGTCCGAGAGACCCTCAAGCCGAGGGACTCCTGGTGGACGGTGCTGCTGGTCGACCCCGTCGCGATCAGGCTCACCCGGTTCACCGCCAACCGCACCCGGCTGACCCCCAGTGAGGTGACGGTCGGCGCCTTCCTGCTGGGCCTGGCCGCGGCGGCCTGCTTCGCGACGAATCGCCTGGTCGCGGGGGCGTTGTTGTACCACTGCAGTTTCATCCTCGACTGCGTCGACGGAAAGCTCGCCCGGCTCAAGGGCGCGGGCAGCCCGTTCGGCGGTTGGCTCGACTACATGCTGGACCGGGTCCGGGTGGCCTGCTGCGCGGCCGCGCTCGCGGGCGGGCAGTACCTCCTCACCGGCGACCACCGCTTCCTCGTGCTCGGCGTGGCCCTGGTCCTGGTGGACCTGTTCCGCTACCTGAACGGGCTGCAGGTCGGCAAGGCCAGGCGCAGGATGCTGGCCGAGCCCGAGGTGGAGACGATGTCGTTCACCTCGCCGGTGCTCCTCCGGCGGCACCGGGTCCGGATGCGGCTGGTCAGCGGAGTCGAGTTCCAGATGGCCGCGTTCATCGTGGCCCCGTTGACCGGGCTGATCATCCCGGTGACCGTCCTGGCGGGCGGGGTCCTCGTGTTCTTCGAGTGTGTGCTGATCGTCCAGTTCTGGCGGCAGGCCAGGGCGTACTCGCGGGTGTGCCAGCCGGCTGCCGAGCGGGTCCCGGCCGCAAGGTAACGGTCGTTCAAAGGCGCCTCCCGGACGCCGAAGAGTAGCCATCATTGTTCTCTCCGTCATCAGCTGAGAGAGGTTTCTCGTGCTCCTGGGCCAGAGCGTCCGCCGCTTCGTGCCACACCGGGTCCGCGACGGCCCGGCGTTCCCTCACGGTCATGGAGGCCCGGTGAAGCGCCTGGCCCGCATTCCGCTGTCGTGCGCCCTGCCGTTCGTGGCGATGCTCACCGCCGACCTCCGGGTCGCCTCCGCCTACGTGCTGCTGCCCGCGCTGGTCGGCGTCTTGGAGGTCCTCGCGGGCCGGGAGGCGGTGCTGCACTCCGCTCCGATCGCCACCCGCAACGTCGACCTGTCGGCGTTGCGGCTGCCCGCCGGGCTGCCCTCGTGGGTGCGGCGCCGCACGATGCGGGTGCTGGAGCTCGGCGCGCTCCTGACCGGGGTCGCCGGACTGCTCGTGGGCGGCTGGCTGCCCCTGCTGGGCCTGGTCCCGGCGTACGGGTACGCGCTGGCCGCCTCGGCGCTGATCGTCCTACGGCTCGGGAGGGGCCGCCGGATGGACGGGGCCGCGGAGCTGTACGCCACGGTCCAGCAGCAGATCGACGCGTACGCGCCCGAGGTCGTCCTGTACTTCTCGGGCGCTCCCGGCACCGGCTACCAGGTCAACAAGTGGCTGTCGATGCTCGACCGGCTGGAGAAGCGGTCGATGATCCTCATGCGGCAGCCCCCACTGCTGGCCGAGGTCGCCGAGACGGCGCGGCCGGTCGTGTGCATCTCGCGGGCGGCCGAGCTGATGGGCTTCGAACTGCCGACCGTAGGGGTCGTGCTGTACCCCGCCCACAGCGGGGCCAACAGCCACCTGCTGCGGATGGCCTCGGCGAAGCACGTGTTCATCGGGCCCGGCGACAGCGACGAGGTGCCGATCATCAACCCGTTGACCAACGTCTACGACGAGGTGTGGGTCGCCGGGCCGGCGGGCCGGGAGCGTTATGCGCGCGCCGACGTGGGCGTGCGCGAGGAGACCATCGTGGAGGTCGGCCGGCCCCAGCTCACCGGGATCCGGTCCGGTCCGACCGGGTCGCCGGAGTTCACCGTCCTGTACGCGCCGACCTGGGAGGGCTGGAAGGAGGAGAGGGACGAGAGCTCGGTCGCGGTCCTCGGGTCCGGCCTGGTGCGGGAGCTGATCCTGGCCGGGTTCCGGGTCGTCTACAAGCCGCACCCGCTGACCGGCTCGCGCGACCCGCGGGTCAGGACCGCCAGCGAGCGGATCGCGCGGCTGACCGGGCAGTACCCGAACGCGCGGACGGTCCTGCCCGGCGAAGCCTCGCTGATCGACTGCTTCAACGAGGCCGACCTGATGATCGCCGACGTGTCCAGTGTCATCGCCGACTTCCTGGCCAGCGGCAGGCCCTACGCGGTGACCTGCCTCCGGGGCCTGGACGACGGGGAGTTCCGGCAGCGGTACCCCACCGCGGCGGCCGGCTATCTGCTCGACCCGGCCTGTGCCCGGCTGGCCGGCGTGCTGGAGCTCGTCCGGGGCGGGGACCCGATGGCCGGGGCCCGCGAGGAGCTGAGCCGGTACCTGCTGGGCCCGGCCGAGCCCGACTCGATGACCCTGATCAACGACGCCGTCAACGTCCTGATGAAACGTGCCGAGTCGTGACCGTCCTGAGCGTCGTCGTCCCGGTCTACAACGTCGGGCCCTATCTGACCGCCTGCCTGGAGTCGATCGCCGCCCAGACCTGGCGGGACTTCGAGGTCGTCATGGTCGACGACGGGTCCACCGACGGCAGCGCCGCGCTCGCCGCGGCCTTCGCCGCCCGCGACCCGCGCTTCCGGCTGGTCCGCCAGGCCAACGCGGGGCCCGGGGCGGCCCGCAACACCGGGGTCGGCCAGGCGCGCGGGGAGTTCCTGGCCTTCGTCGACAGCGACGACCTCGTCCCGCCGTACGCCCTGGAGTACCTGCTGGCGAGCCTGCGCCGCACCGGCTCGGACTTCGCGACCGGTCACGTGCAGCGGTTCGACGGGCAGGGCGTGGTGTCCCGGTGGAAGGTGCTGCGCGACTCCCACGCCAGTACGGCGCTGGGCACCCATGTGGACCGGCGCGAGTCCCTGCTGCGGGACCGGCTGGTCACCAACAAGCTGTGGCGGCGCTCGTTCTGGGACGCCCACGGGATGCGTTTCCCCGAGGGCGTGCTCTACGAGGACACCCCGGTCGCGGTGCCCGCGCACTTCCTGGCCAGAGCCGTCGACGTGCTCAGCCACCCGGTCTACCTGTGGCGGATCCGGCCCGACGGCGACAAGTCGATCACCCAGGACCGGTTCGTCGGGAACGCCCTGGAGAACCGGTTCGAGGCGGCGATGGCGGTGCGCGAGTTCCTGCTCGGCCATGGGATGGCCGCGCAGGCCGCGCGCTGGGACCACACCGTGGCCGGTGACGACCTGCTGGTCTTCCTCAACGTGCTGGACGAGGGCGACGACGGCTACCGGGGGCGGTTCCTGGACCTCGCGCTGGACTACCTGGCGACGATCGGGCCCGCCGCACTGGTGGGGCTGCCCGCGATCGAACGGCTGAAGTGGCATCTGGTGGGGGAGCGCCGGCTGCCGGAACTGCTGGAGGTCCTCGCCTTCCACAAGGCGGGCGAGGTCAGGAGGAGCACCGCCGTCCGCAAGGGCCGCCGCCTGTACGGCGACTACCCCTTCCTCGGCGATCCCGCGATCGGGGTGCCGGACGAGGTCTACCGGCTCGGCGTGGAGCTGGACCTGAGGCAGAAGGTCGACGCGATCCGCTGGCGGGGCGACACCCTGGTGATCGAGGGCCGGGTCATCATCCGCCGGATGCGGCCGGACCGCAGATGGAAGCAGCAGGTCCAGGTGTGGCTGGTCGAGGAGGAGACCGGCCGCCGGAGCCCCGTGCGCACCTCGGTCGTCAGGGCCGACTCGTCCGGGTCGCCGAGCGGACCGGAGGCCAAGGATGACTGGAGCGGCTACCGGGCGGCCGTTCCGGCCAGGCGGCTCAGGGCGGGCGGGTCCTGGCGGATGGAGGTGTGGGTGCTCAACCGGGGTGTGCTGCGCCGGGCCGACCTGGGCGGGACGGTCGCCGGCGCTGCCCGCCGGCCGGACGTGCACGAACGGGACGGTCTGCTGATCCGGCCCGAATGGGCGCAGGACCACACCCTGCGGCTGTGCGCCGGCCGGGAGTCCGTCGAGGTCACCGGGCACGTCGTCGTCGACGGGGTACTGACGCTGACCTGCCTGGGGGCCGACGCGCTGGAGCTGGTCCGGTTGCCGGGCGGTATGGCCCGCAGCTATCCCTCGGTGGCCGGCGTCGTCCGGATCCAGCTGACCGACCTGTACCATCCGGCGGCGGACGTAGGGCGGTGGGAACGTTCGGTCCTCGGTGAGGAGAGCCGGTGGGAGCTGCGCCGCGGCGAGATCCGGGCCCGGCTGACCGCGGCGCCGGGCCGGTCCCGGGCGGGCGCACGCG
>JBDSTJ010000145.1:0-5387 GCA_039928335.1 Streptosporangiaceae bacterium
GGAGATGATCACGCCGACCTGCCGGGCGAGTCCGGCGCGCAGCCGCGCGGCGGAGACGTCGGAGTCCTCGGGCAGCAGCAGGATCGTGCCCGGCTCGGTGTTGGAGGCGTCCACCCCGGCGGCGGCCATGACCAGGCCGTGCCGGGTCTCGACGATCCGGGTGGGGCCCCGGCGGGCCACGACCCGGACGGCCTCGGCGTCGATGGCCTTCTCCCGGTCGGCGGCCTGCAGGATCCGGCCCTCGGCCTTGCTCACGATCTTGGAGGTGACCACCAGGATGTCGCCGTCGCGCAGGTCGGCCCGGGCGGCGATCAGGGCGGCCAGGTCGTCGCCGGTCCGGATCTCGGGCAGGCCGGTGACGCCGATGATCTCGATCATCGTAGTTCTCCCGCGAGGTCGAGGGCGGCCCGCGCGATCGCCGTGGTCGCCTCGAGGTCGGTCATCAGCAGGGGGCGGGCGCGCACGGCGATGCTCTTCAGACCGGGGGAGGTGAAGTGCGGGCCGTCCTCGGCGGCGACCAGCCAGCCGTCCAGCAGGGCCGGGCCGTAGAAGGCGGCGACGGCCGCGGCGGAGGTCTCGACGCCGATCGCGGTCAGGCAGGCGTCGGCCATGCCCCGCACCGGCGCGCCGCCGATGATCGGGGAGACCCCGACGACGATCTTCTTCTCCAGGGCCGCCCTGATCCCGGGGATCGACAGGATCGTGCCGACGCTGACCACCGGGTTGGACGGCGGCAGGATCACGAAGTCCGCCTCTTCGATCGCCGCCAGCACGCCCGGGGCGGGCCTGGCCTCGTCGGCCCCGACCGGGGTGATCGCCAGGGCGGGGGAGGAGGCGCGCAACCGCACCCACCATTCCTGGAAGTGGATCGCCCGGCGCTCCGGATCTTCGATGACGACGTGGGTCTCGACCCGTTCGTCGGTCATCGGGATCAGCCGTACCCCGGGCTTCCAGCGGGCGCACAGCGCCTCGGTGATCTGTGACAGGGGGTAGCCGGCGTCGAGCATCTGGGACCGCACGATGTGGGTGGCGAAGTCCCGGTCGCCGAGGCCGAACCAGGTCGGTTCCACCCCGTAGGCCGCGAGCTCCTCCTTGACCAGGAAGGACTCCTCGGCCCTTCCCCAGCCCTGCTCCTCGTTGATCCCACCACCGAGCGTGTACATCACGGTGTCCAGATCAGGACATACTTTCAGGCCGAACAGAAAGATATCGTCGCCGGTGTTGCCGACCACGGTGATCTCTGCTCCAGGGGCGGCCGCCTTCAGCCCGCGCAGGAATCGCGCTCCGCCGATCCCGCCCGCCAGCACCACGATTTTCAAAGAACTCACCGGGTGAGTCTGTCACTCGTCCGCGTGTTGATCGTGGCCGCCCTGACGTAGGAGGGCGCAGTGTGCAAAGCTTGCGCCAAGAAAGCTCATGACCTCATCCATGGAGACCACAGTGAACAAGGACGCGCTGCAGCGGCTGCGGGAACCGGCTGCCTTCGCTCTGCTCGGGGCCGCTGGACTGCAGCTCCTCGCCGGCCTGATCTATCTGTTCTCCGGCGACGTAGACTTCACCTTCCGTGCTCTGAGCGAGACGCTTGGCCTCGGCTACTTCGCCGGTCTGACCATCGCGGTGCTCGCCGCACTCGCGGTCTTCTTCACCACCTACGGCGAAACGCCGTCGGCGCAGGCCCGCAACGTCGTGTACGCGGCGCTGGGCATGCTCGGTTTCGCTGCCCTGTTCGGGGTGATCTGCCTGCTTTCCGGGCTGGTCGCCGACGGGGCCACCGGTGGTGGCAAGGCCGCGGCGTTCTTCTACGGCGCGAGCAAGCTGGTGCTGACCGGTATTTCGGGTTTCTATGTCTTCACCGTCTTCCAGGCGCTGCAGCCGGCCCGTCCGGCCACGGTGCCCGGTGGTCTCGGTGCCGGCCAGCAGTACGGCCAGCCCGGCTACGGTCAGCCCGGCGACCCCTATGCCCAGCAGCAGTACGGTCAGCCCGGTTTCCAGCAGCCCGGTGCCGATCCGTACGCCCAGCAGCCGCCGGCCCAGGGCCAGGACCCCTACGCCCAGCAGCAGCCCGGCTATGGCCAGCAGCCGCAGCAGTACGGCCAGCAGCCCGGTGCCGACCCCTACGCCCAGCCGCAGCAGCCCGGTTACGGTCAGCAGCCGCAGCAGTACGGCCAGCCGGGCCAGCCGGGTCAGCCCGGGCAGGCGGGTCAGGGCGGGCAGCCAGAGCAGGGTCAGTGGACCCGGCAGTACGGCGACGACGCCCCGCAGGGCCAGCAGTCGCCCCAGCAGAATGACCAAAACTGGTATCGCGGGGATCAAGGACCGCAATAATCCCCCGCAGACTTGCGGTGAGTATCACCTCATTGCCCCCCGTTCGCCCGTCCGTCACTGCATACCGCTTGACGCACGGGGGACTACACACGTGTAATTTCAGTTGTGTAGTTCTGCGGACACGGGGCGGCTAGGAGGTGCGCATGAGCGAGACGGTGATCCCGCTGGCGCACGGCACAGATGAGGTCGAAGAGTTGGGCTGGCAGGAGCGTGCACTGTGCGCTCAGACTGATCCGGAGGCGTTCTTCCCGGAGAAGGGCGGCTCGACTCGTGAGGCCAAGAAGGTGTGCCGGGCTTGTGAAGTACGTGCCGAGTGCTTGGAGTACGCACTCGAACACGACGAACGTTTCGGTATCTGGGGAGGCCTCTCAGAGCGGGAGCGGCGGAAGCTGAAGCGCGCGGCGGTCTAACGAAGCATCTTGGTCACGATGTCCCACGACCCTGTCGGACGCGTGCCCCGGACTGACGGCCACCAGTAGAGTTGACAGCCGTGCTGGATTTCTCCAGCACGGCTGATCTTCTTTTGTCCCCTGCGGCAGCGAGTTGACCCTGTGGCGCCCATTCGTCCCGATCTTGAGCGGCATGTCGTCACCGCCGTGCTGGTCTCGCATGACGGTGCCCGCTGGCTGCCCGAGACCCTCAAATCCCTGCTCACCCAGGCCCACCCGGTCAGTCGGCTGGTCGCCGTCGACACCGGCAGCACCGACCGCGGTCCCGCGGTCCTGGCCGAGGTCATCGGCGAGGGCAACCTGCTGCGGCTCCCCGCCGACGTCCCCTACGCCGACGCGGTCGGCCAGGCCCTGCGCCACCCCGCCGCCCGGATGCACGTCGAGGTCATCGATCCGGTCGAGTGGATCTGGCTGATCCACGACGACTGCGCCCCCACCCCGTACGCCCTCGAACGGCTCCTCAGCGCTGTCGCCGCAGACCCCAACGTCGCGATCGCCGGCCCCAAGCTGCGCGACTGGCAGGACCGCCGGCTCCTGCTCGAACTCGGCGTCGCCATCGACGGCCAGGGCCGGCGCGAGACCGGGGTGGACCGCGGCGAATTCGACCAGGGCCAGCACGACGGCATCCACGACGTGCTCGCGGTCAGCACCGCCGGCATGCTGATCCGCCGCGACGTGTGGGCCCAGGTCGGCGGCCTCGACCCCGGTTTCGGGCTGTTCCGCGACGACGTCGACCTCGGCTGGCGGACCCACGCCGCCGGGCACCGAGTGATCGCGGTCAGTGACGCCGTCGTCTTCCACGCCGAGGCTGCCGCCCGCGGCCTGCGCGAACTCCACCTACGGCCGCGCCGCCTCGACCGGCGCAACGCGATGCTCGTGCTGCTGGCGAACCTGCCGGCCAGGCCCGCCGCCTGGACGGCCCTGCGGCTGCTGTTCGGCTCGCTGGTCAAGGCCCTGATGCTGCTGGTCGCCAAGCGGCCGATGGCACTGGCCGACGAACTCGACGCGCTGCGCGACGTGCTGACCGATCCGCGCGGGCTGCGCGCCCTGCGCGGAGCACGCGCGGAGAACCGGACCCGGGTGTGGCGGGCCATCCGCAAGTTCCAGCCGCACTGGGTGACCCTGCGCAGACTGTCGGAGCGGATCGGCGCGTCGATCGCGCCCACCGAGTACGGCCTGCCCGAGGAGGACACCGAGACGTCCGCGCAGATCGAGCAGCCCGGGATCATCCGGCGGTTGCTCGCCCACCCGAGTGTCGTGGTGCTGCTGACCCTCACCGTGATCGCGTTCCTGGCGGAGCGGTCCCTGATCGCCACCGCCGGCCGGCTCGGCGGCGGTGCGCTCGTGCCCGCCTGGGGCAGCGCCGGCGACCTGTGGGGCCAGTACCTGTCCGGCTGGCACCAGATCGGGCTCGGCTCGGCCGAACCCTCGCCGCCCAGCCTCGGGATCCTCGCCGGGCTGTCGGCGATCACCCTCGGCAAGCCGTGGCTGGCGGTGCTCCTGCTGCTGCTCGGCTGCGTGCCGCTGGCCGGGCTCAGCACCTATTTCGCCGCCAAGCGGCTGGTCCCGTCCGGTCTTCCGGTCGGCCGCCGGGCGGCCCGCCTGATCGGCCGCCGCCGGGTCCCGGCCGGAGCGCTGCGCGCCTGGATCGCGATCGCCTACGCGCTGCTGCCGGTGGTGAGCGGCGCGGTCTCGGCCGGGCGGCTGGGCACCTGCGTGGTCTACGTGCTGCTGCCGCTGATCGGACTGCTCGGGGCCCGGGTCGTGCGCGAGCCGCGCGGCCAGATCGCGGCCCAGCAGGCCCGGCGGGCCGCGTGGGGCCTGGCGGCGCTGCTGACCATCGCGATGGCGTTCGTGCCGCTGACCTGGGTGATGATGGTCTGCATCGGCGTCCTGGCCGCTGTGGGCCTCGGGAACGTGCGCCGCTCGGATGTGGCGATCGCGCTGCTGACGCCGCCGCTGCTGCTGCTGCCGACCACGCTCGGCCAGCTCCGGCACCCGTCCCGGTTCCTGCTCGAGGCCGGGCTGCACCGGCCCGAGCTCGTCGACCAGAAACTGTCCGGGATCTCGATCCTCACCCTCGACCCGGGCGGGCCCGGCACCGCGCTGGGCTGGGCCACGGCCGGGCTGCTGGCGCTGGCCGTCGCGGCGCTGCCGCTGCGCAGCCGCCGGACCGCGGTCATGTCGGGCTGGCTGCTGATCCTCTTCGGGTTCCTCACCGCGATCCTGGTGTCGGCGATCACCGTGCGCGGCTTCGGCGGCGAACGCGCCCCCGGCTGGCCCGGGGTGCCGCTGGCCTTCGCCACCGGCGGGCTGATGCTCGCCGCCGGGGCCGGGCTCCAGCGGTCCATCGAGGTCATGTCCGGCCGGGACCTGATCTACCGGCTGGGTGGGGTCGCCGCGGTGCTGATCGCGCTCAGCACCCCGGTGCTCGCCGCGCTCACCTGGATCGGGGCCGGGATCGACGGGCCGGTCGGCCGGGTCCAGACCGAGGTTCTGCCGCCCTTCGTCGCGGTGAGCAACGACGGTCTGCGGGCCAGGACGCTCGTGCTCACGCCCGCCAGGGACGGCCGGATCGGCTACACCCTGCTGCGCGGCACCTCGCCGGGGATC
>JBDSTJ010000146.1:0-3089 GCA_039928335.1 Streptosporangiaceae bacterium
GGTCCAAGGCGCTCTGCAGTGAGGTGACGTATCCGTCGCTGGTGTAGGTCGCCCCGGAGACCACGTCGATGCGGGCGTTCTGGGCGGTCATGGTCTCGTCGACCAGTTGCGGTACGGCGAACGAGGCGATCTCCCGGTCGCGACCGTTGCGGTTGGGCACCTGGAGGACCTTGACGGCGGTGATCTGCGAGCCTTTCATCGTGATCGCCACCTGGACCGGGCCGTATCGGGTGTCGATCGTGTTCCCGGTGACGGTCTTGATTGTCGTGGCCGTGGACTGCGGGGTGGCTCCGGTAGCGGACTTCGTCGCTTCGGGCGAGGCGGACTGGCGGATCGGCTCGGCCACAGCGTGGGGAGCCTGATGGGGCTTGAAGGACAGCAGCATGACGACGCCGGTCACGGTCACGAGGGTTGTCAGGGATGCGCGGAGCATGGGAACCCTCCTGTTCAGAGCTCGAACGATTCGTGGTGGATGCGGCGGCGCGGCACCCCGGCCCGGCGCAGGGCGGGGAGCGCGATCGCGGTCATGCCGGGTGGCCCGCACAGGTAGACGTCGTGTGCGGCGAGGTCGGGAACCATCTGATGAAGCGCTTCGGCGGTCAACGGCACCGCGTAGCGGGCGGGCTGGTCGACGACGTAGTGGACGGTGGCGCCGCGGGCGGCCGCGATGGCGTCGAGTTCTGCGCGCAGGGCCAGGTCCTCGGGCCGGCGGGCCCGGTAGATCAGGGTCAGTTCGCCGGGCATCGTCTCGAACAGCGCGCGCAACGGAGTGATCCCGACTCCCGCCCCGAGCAGCAGCGCCTTGCGGTTGCGCCGCCGGGCCTGGGTGAACGCCCCGTAGGGTCCTTCGATCCAGATCCGGGTTCCGGGCCGCAGCGAGGCGAGAGCTCCACTGTGGCCGCCGGCCTCCTTGACAGTGATCCGCAGCTGGCCGGGGAGCGCAGGCGCCGACAGGGAGTAGGGGTTGGCCGCCCACCACAGGCCCGGGGCGAGGAACCGCCACCGGAAGAACTGGCCGGGCTCGGCGCCGAGTTCGTCGAGGTGGTGCCCGCTCACGTACACCGAGACCACCCCGGGGGACTCCTGCCTGACCTGGGAAACGCGCAGCCCGTGCCGCAGGGACCGGCGGATCGGGGTCAGGAACCGGTACCAGGCCAGCAGAACCGCGACCCCGAGGTACAGGGCGTACCAGGCGGTCCGGGCCAGGGGCTGGGCGGCGAAGTCCGCGCCGAGGGCCAGCTGGTGGGAGAAGACGAAGAACACCGCGATGTAGGTACTGAAATGCAGGTAATACCAGGTCTCGTACCGCATCCGCCTTCGGGCGGCACGGGCCGAGACCACGCCCACGCCGAGGAAGAGCAGGAACCCGAGCGTCCCTTTGATCATTTCGGGGTAGTCGAAGACCAGGGTGACGGTCTGGCTCACGACGTTCGTCCGTGCCGTCAGGGAGTAGCCCCAGATGATCAGCAGGGTGTGGGCGAGGGCGAGGGAGACGACGTACCGGCCGCCCATGGCGTGCCACCGGGCCAGCCGGTCCGCGCCCACGGTCCGTTCCAGGACTGGGGTCCTGGCCATCAGCAGGAGCAGGACCGCCGTGGCGTATCCGGCGAGCAGGCCGCTGATCCGGCCGGCGTTCGTGAGCCAGCCGGCCGGCTCGACCACCGATCCGGTGTCGTGCCACCACAACGCGACCACCCCGGCAGCGCCCGCGCCGATCAGCGCGAGAATCCCCTCAGGGCTGGGTGTGAACGGTCGCCCGACCCGCCGTTCACCTGGTCTTTGGGCGCGGTTCTGCTCGATCGTCGCCATTGGATCCCCCTCACGTCGATGAGAGCGACATTGGCACCGCAACTTCTGCTTTCCCTCTGATCCGGGCGGTACCGAGCGCGTTCAGAGGGAACTCAGAGGTTCGGGCGAGATGCTGTCCAGACCATGAGCACTCACCAGCGTGAACTGCACCGGCCCGACGGCAAGCCCGTCCGCGTGATGGTCGTCGATGACGAGCCGGATCTCGCCGAAGTGCTGTCCAGAGCCCTGCGATATGAGGGCTGGCAGGTTCGGGTGGCAGGCGACGGCGAGTCCGCGGTGAGCACCGCCCGCGCCTTCCGCCCCGACGCGGTGGTCCTCGACGTCATGCTCCCCGACCTCGACGGCCTGCAGGTCCTGCGCAGGCTAAGAGCGGATTCCCCGGACGTGTGCGTGCTGTTCCTGACGGCCCGGGACTCCGTGGAGGACCGCATCGCCGGGATCACCGCAGGGGGCGACGACTACGTCACCAAGCCGTTCAGCCTCGAAGAGGTCCTGGCCAGGCTCCGCGGGCTCCTGCGACGAGCCGGAATGACCAGGACGGCCGACCCCGAAGGGCTGTTGACCGTCGGCGGCCTGGTGATGGACGAGGACGCCCGCGAGGTCACCCGGGACGGCAGGCTGATCGAGCTGACGCCCACCGAGTTCGAGCTCCTGCGTTACCTCATGCGCAACCCTCGTCGGGTCCTGAGCAAGGCGCAGATACTCGACAACGTGTGGAGCTATGACTTCGGTGGTCAGGCCCACGTGGTCGAGCTCTACATCAGCTACCTGCGCAAGAAGATCGACCTCGGCCGTGAACCGATGATCCACACCGCGCGCGGAGTCGGCTACGTCCTCAAACCGGCCACATCGTGAGAACGCTGCGGGGCCGTCTGACCGCAGGGCTCCTCCTGCTCCTGGCGGCCGCCTGCCTGGCCGTGGGCCTCGCGACCACCTTCCTGCTTCAGCAGTTCCTGATCGGCAGGCTCGACCAGCAGATCGTCGCCGCAGGCGGACGGTTCCCGGCCAGCCTGGAGAACGGGACGAGGGACTACGACGCGGACGACCGCTACCCCGACACCCGCGGGCAGGCACCGGAAACCTTCGGCGCACGGATCCTCGGCTCCAAGGTCACCCATCAGGGGCTGGTCCGGAACACCACGGCCACCGACGACACCGCCGTGTCACTCTCCACGGCTGATCAGCGGTCGCTCCTGGCCGTCCCGGTCGACGGCAAAGGTCACCGGGTGGACCTCTCCGCACTGGACGACTACCGGGTCGTCGCCGTCCGCGGCGACGAC
>JBDSTJ010000147.1:0-4659 GCA_039928335.1 Streptosporangiaceae bacterium
CGTCGCCCTGCACTTTCAGCATGACCTCTACCGGAAGGCCGCTCCGAGGTCGCTCGCCCACCTGCTCAACCCAGCTACCGCTCGACGCGCGATCCCCCGCGCCCGCTCGTTCCGCACCGTCGCCGGCCACGAGCACAGCCGCGTGCGAACCCTGAGCAGCCAGTTCCGCACCGCGACGATCACCCAGGTTCTGCACCACCGCGCCCACGGCCTCACCGCGTTCGCCGCCTCGGGATTTGAGCACGCAGCGGTCCTGGTCGTGGACAGCCTGGGCGAGACCCAGACGACCACAATCGCCCGAGGCCGCCTCGACGACGGCGTGCCGCTCTGGGAACTGCTCCGGGAGCAGACCGACCCGGCCAGCCTCGGCTACGTGTACGGCGCGGTCACCCAGCACCTGGGCTGGCGTAAGGCAGATGAAGAGGGCACCGTGATGGCACTCGCCGCGCTCGGCGACCCGACCAGGTTCCGGGATCTCTTCAACCGGGCGATCCGGCTGACTCCCGACAGGTTCGCCTTGGACCCGCGGCTGTTCCCCCTCCGAGTGATCTCCAGCCGGTGGAGCCGCACTTCGTCCGAGTTCACTGCCAGGACCTGCCCGCCCAGGCGGCCTGAGCAGGAGATCACCCAAGTCCATATGGACCTGGCCGCCGCGCTCCAGGAGCGCACCGAGCAGACGATGCTCCACCTGGCCCGGCTCGCGCGCGACGCGACTGGCTCCAACCTGCTGTGCGTCGGTGGCGGGGTCGCCATGAACTGCGTCGCGATTGGCAAGATCCTCGAATCCGGGCTTTTCGACGAGGTGTTCGTGCCGCCCGCCCCCGGTGACTCCGGGACCGCGCTCGGCGCTGCCCTGGCCGTCCTCGCCGACCACCGTCAGCCGGTCCCCGCCGGGGTACGGGGCGCCTGCTACTTGGGCCCGTCCCCGCACGACGGCGGTCGCGGCTCCCTGGAGCGCGATGGCATCACCGGCTGTACCGAGCGCTCTCCCGCTCAGAGGGTGGCCAGAGCCCTCGCCGACGGGCAGATCATCGGGGTCTGCGTCGGCCCGCTGGAAGCTGGGCCCCGCGCCCTCGGACACCGGTCGATCCTTGCCTCACCGCTGCTACCGGATGTGATCGACAGGCTCAACAGCCGGATCAAGTTCCGAGAACCGTTCCGCCCGTTCGCGCCCGTGGTCCTGGCCGGCCGCGCCGACGATTACTTCCGACTCTGTGGCCGGTCCTCCCCTTTCATGTCGATCGCTGTCCCCGGCACCCCGCAGGGCCGCGCGGAGATCCCCGCGGTGTTCCACGGCAACGGGCTCGCCCGCGTCCAGACCGTCGACCACGACCGCAACCCGTTCCTGACCGCGATCCTGGAAGCCTTCGCCGATCTCACCGGCGTCCCCGTCCTGATCAACACCTCCCTCAACATCAAGGGCAAACCGATCTGCGGGACCGCAGGCATGGCCGTCGATTGCCTGACCGAATCAGGGCTCGACGCGCTGCTCATCGACGACCGCTGGTACGCCAAGAGCATCCAGGAGACCAGATGAGGATCGGCTACAGCTTCTGGGGATTCCTCGGAGACGGGGTCACCGATACCCCCGACGGCGGCCGCTCCCATCGCCGCACCCTCATCGACGGACTCTTCGCCGCAGGCCACGACATCGTGTTCCTCCAAGCCAACCGCGACCTCGATGAGGCCACAACAGACCTGCCCTACACGTGGGCCTCAGACGGGTATCCACAGGTCGACGCGCTGATGCTCGAATGGCGATGGCCGATCGACGGCCGCAACACAACCTCGTGCTCGGCCGCCGGCCACACCTGCGACCTGCACCGGCAAGCCGATCTAGTCAGCCACTACACCCAAGCCGGGCTGCCGACGGTCCTGTGGGACAAGGACCGGCAACTTCCCGCCGACGACCCGCTCCGCTCCCAGCCGAACGTGACCGTGTGCGAAGCCGCACTGCACCCCAGCTCCGACGCGGTTTCGCTGCTGTTCCCGGTCGCCGACTCCGTTCTCGATCACGCCGACCCGAACAAACTCGCCGCCAGTGAGCGCCGGTGGCTGCTCACCTACGTCGGCAACCAGTACGGCCGTGACGACTGTTTCACCACCTACTTCGCGCCCGCCGCCGATGTTCACGTCGACCACCTCGTCGCAGGGAAGTGGACAGACACCCAGGAGTGGCCGCACGTCCGGTTCATCGGCCGTGTCGCCTTCGCCAAGGTCGCCGAGCTGTACGGGATGTCCCTGTCGACGATCCTGCTGCTCCCCGACCGGCACCTGAGGTCCGGCCAGATGACCCAGCGACTGTTCGAATCCGTCCTGGCCGGATGCGTGCCGTTGTGCCCGATCGAGTTCCGCTCCGCGCACCGGCTCATCCCCGACCAGCTCATCGTCTCAGGCGGCACCGAAGCCGCCGCGGTCATCGGCGACGTGGCCGCGGCAGCCCCTGCGGCCCGCGCCGAACTACTGGCCGGCTGCCTGGACAAACTGAACCTCATGCGCGCATCACACCAGGTCAGAACCATCAACGAGGTCCTCACCGCGATGGTGAACCAGTGAGCGCGTTCCAACCCACAAGCACCGGAAGGTCGGTAGCGTTGAACCATGCAGCGGATCGCGATCATGGGATGCGGCGGATCAGGCAAGACGACCATCGGGCGACAGCTCGCCGATCAGCTCGGTACGCAGATCACCCATCTGGACGCCGTCTACTACGACGACCAGTGGAACAAGATGGAGCCGGAGAAGTTCGCCGCCGTCCAGGAGGAACTCGTCGCCGCCGACCGCTGGGTGATCGACGGGAACTACGCGGGCACACTGCCCATCCGGCTACGACGCGCCGACACGGTCATCTTCCTCGACCTTCCCGGCATCACCTGCCTGTGGGGCATCGCCCAGCGCCGATGGAAGTACCGGGGCGGCCAGCACGACAACACCGGCGTCTACGACCGGATCACCTGGGGCTTCGTGAAGTACGTCTGGGGCTACCGCAAGGAGATGGCCCCCCGCGTGCGCGAACTGATCACCGAGCACGCCGCCCACGCCGACGTCCGCATCATCACCTCCCGCCGCGCCGCCAACCAGCTCCTCGCCGACCTGACCGCCTGAACCACGGGGTGGCGCGATGAGCCACCCCTTCCACGGCCACGACGCCGCAAGCCTCTACACCAGCGAGGACCGCACCCGGCAGCGCAGCGATGCTCTCCTGTCAGCCAAGGTCAGCGGACGCAACATCAGCGAAGTGATCTGCGGCCTCGCCGACACGATCCGACTTCCTGATCACCCGGACATCATCGACATCGGATGCGGGCAAGGCCGGACCACCGTCCGGCTCGCCCACCACTTCGGCGAAGCATCGCTGACCGCGATCGACGCATCTCCGGCGATGGTCGCCGCCACCCACGAAGGCACCGCGAACCTGAACGTCAAAGCGCAGGTCGGCGACTTCCACGCTCTCCGCTTCCCCGACTCCGCCTTCGACCTGGCGGTCGCCGTGATGTGCCTCTACCACTCACCCACGCCGGACCTGGCCATCCGCGATATCGGACGAACAGTCCGCACTCAAGGCGCCGCGATCTTCGTCACCAAGGCCAACGACAGCTACCGCGAACTCGCTGATCTTCTAGAGACCGCGGGACTCGACCTGGCGGCGACCAAACGACCCAGCCTCTACGAGGCAGCCCACAGCGGCAACCTCCCGGACCTGACGACCAAGGGCGGACTGCGCGTCGAGCAGGTAGAGCACGAGATCCACACCTTCACCTTCACCGATCTCCTGCATACCGCGACCTACCTGGCCACGTGCCCCCAGTTCAAACTGGCGGAGGAGTTCCGGCACCCGGATCCACTCGCCGCCGAACTACGCGCACGTATCCCCGACGGGCCCGTCACGACCACCGCCACCATCACCTACGTCCTTGCCCGGCCCACGGGCCGGCCCTCATGAACAAGACCTGGTCGAAGACCTACCCCACCCGAACCGCAGCAGAGGCCGCCGCCGGCAACCACACCTGGATCAGCGAAGTAGGCCAACTCACCATCCCCGACCTACTCCACCAGAACGAACGCGAGATCGTCTTCGCCCACATATCTGGTCAGCACGTCACCCCCGACGACCTGACCGCCGTAGCCGGATGCCTCGCCCGCTTCCACGCGGCAGCCCACCAGCACCTCACCGGTGCCCGCACGAACGAACCCCACCAGACCAGCCGGGGAACGATCCTGACCGGATTCTCCGAACACCGCGAGCAACGCCTACTCGACCTGCTGGCCGCCCCTTCACCGCCGGATACCTGGCTCACCTCTGGGCGGGTACGGGCCTGGATTACGCACGCTGCGGGACTACCCGCCGCCGTCTACAAGGACGCCAACGTGCGCAACTTCCTCCTGACCCCTTCCATCGTCGCCGTGGATTTCGACACCGTCACCCTCGCCCCACTCGGCTACGACCTGGCGAAACTCCTGGTCTCCGCCGCGATGACCTACGGTCCCCTGGACGCCGGCCTTGTGTCCGCGTGCCTGCACACCTACAACGAACTCCTATCTGCGGCAGGACTCCGAAACTGCACCAACGAGCAATTCTCGACATGGGCTGAGATGAACCACGTCCTCACCAGCCCCTACATCGGCCGCAACGGATACCGGTTCCCAGGCCGCATGACG
>JBDSTJ010000148.1:0-18259 GCA_039928335.1 Streptosporangiaceae bacterium
AGAGGGCGGGGATCGCCTTCCAGACCAGGAAGGCCGCGATCGCGGCCATGATCACGAGTACGAAGATTCCCGAGCCGCGTGCGGCCCCCGCGAACAGGCGGTCGCCTGCCCGTCCGGTGCTGATCGCTCGTCGTGGCGTGCGTGCGCCGATGGCCACATGGGCCTCGTCGATGCTGGTCACCCCAGCTCCTCCTTCAGGGTTCTTTTCCATCTGTGCCGAACCAGGCGTTGCCCCGCCGTCGGTGTCACCGACGGCGGGGCCTTGGAAGTTCTCGCTGGTCAGGGCCTTGTTCTCGTTAGGAGAGGGAAGCCACAGAGGCCTGGACCTTGGTCAGCAGGTCCGCGGGGAGCGGGGCGTAACCGGCCTCAGCCAGCTCGCCCTGGCCCGCGGAGCTGGAGGTGTAGGTCAGGAAGCTCTTGACGAACGCGCCCTCGTCACCCTCCAGTCCCTTGGAGCAGGCGACCTCATAGGTCACCAGGACGATCGGGTAGGCACCCGCGGTCTTGGTCGCGTAGTCGATGCTCAGGGCCAGGTCGTTGCCGGTGCCGGTGATCTCGGGGTTGGAGACGGTCTTGCTGGCGGCCTCGGCGGAGACCGCGACGTACTCGCCGTTGCCGTTCTGGATCTTGGCCGGGGTCAGCTTGAGGTTGGTGACATAGGACAGCTCCACGTAGGAGATCGCGCCCTCGGTCTGCTTGACGACCGTGCTCACCCCGTCGGACTTCGGCGCGCCCTGGCCGGCCTTGGCGATCGCGTCCGGCCACTTCTTGGCGTGCTCGAAGGTCCAGACGTCCTTGGCGGTGGTGTTGAGGTACTTGCTGAAGTTGTCGGTGGTGCCCGACTCGTCCGAGCGGTAGACCGGCTTGATCGCGGTCTTGGGGAGCTTGGCGCCCTCGTTCTCGGCGGCGATGGCCGGGTCGTCCCAGGTCTTGACCTTGCCGGTGAAGATGCTCGCGAGCGTCTTCGGCGACAGTTGCACGCCCTCGACGCCCGGCAGGTTGTAGACCACGCCGATCGGGCCGACGACCATCGGGATGTTCAGCGGCGCGTTGCCCTTGCAGCGGGTGGTGACCGCGGTGACCTCCTCGGGCTTGAGCGCCGAGTCCGAGCCGGCGAACGCGGCCTTGCCGGAGCTGAAGGTCTGGATGCCCGCGCCCGAGCCGCTCGGGTCGTAGTTCAGGACCGCGCCCGCGCAACCGGCCTGGTAGCCGTTGGTCCAGGCTTCGACAGCGCTCTTCTGGGCGCTGGAGCCGGCCGCGTTCACCGTCGCCTTGACACAGTTGGCGCTGTTGGCCGCCGGGGTGTCGGAGTCGGTGTTGTTGTCGGAGCCGCACGCGGAGAGCGTCAGGGCGCCCGCCACAACGATGCCGCCGAGGGCAGACAACCGGATGCCGTTCTTCACGGGAAATTCCTCCATGGTAGGTGCGCGGCGAGCTCCGATGAGAGGTGTTCTCGCAGGCCGGAGTCGCCGTCGTCCATGAAGCTAGGCAGCCGAGGTGAACGGCTAGGACCGGTCCAGATGAACGGAGCATGAACGTGCTCGGGACGGGTTGAGAAGAACATCTCGATTTGGTATTGACGGGAGATGAACAGGCCCGGGAAAGGCGCTCACACCCCGGGCGCGTACATCACGTCGACCGTGTGCCGGGTGAAGCCGAGGGACTCATAAAGCCTGACGGCGGCGGGGTTCTCCTCGTCGACATAGAGCAGCACCGTCGGCAGCCCCCGGTCGCGCAGATAGTGCAGCCCGGCCAGGGTCAGGGTCCGGCCCAGCCCGACGCCCTGGACCGTGGGGTCCACGCCGACCACGTAGACCTCGCCGATGCCCTCAGGGTGGATCTTGGTCCAGTGGAAGCCCACGATCCGGTCCTCACCCTGGGTGGCCAGGAAGAATCCGGCCGGGTCGAACCAGGGCTCGCCCATCCGGTTGCGCAGGTCCTCCATGGTCCAGTGACCCTGCTCCGGGTGGTGGGAGAACGCCGTCTTGTTGAGGTTCAGCCAGGCCTGGGCATCCGACGGCTGGAACGTGCGGATCCGGTAGCCGGCGTGGATCCGGACCACCGGCAGCGGTTCGGCCAGCGGCCGGCGCATCTGCAGCAGGGTCCGCACCCGGGTCCAACCGAGCGCGGCGGCCAGTGCCGCCGCCGACGGCGAGTCGCCGTGCGCCCAGATCCGGGTGTCGCCAAGCTTGTCCACGAGGGCCCGTCCGTGGCCTCGCCGCCGGAACCGGGGATGCACCACCAGCTCCGCGTCGCCGTCGAGGTGGGCGTAGCCGGCCAGGCTCGCCTCCTCGTAACGCAGGAGGTGCCTGCCGCCGCCGTGCCTGACGGCCAGCAGCGTCTGCTCGGACAGCGGGGCCACACCGTCCTGCTCGGCGGCGGCGTCCGCCAGCGCGAGAACGTCAGTGATCTCCGGTGGGGACAGTACGGCGCTCATAGATCGTCAGCTTATGCCGGGACGTCACTTGTACGACACCACAACCAGGCCGTCCTGATACCTGATCAATGTTCACTTATCTACAGGTGACGGGAGCTCACCTTCTCTCTACAGTCCGTTGGAAACCCCTCTTTCTCGTGTAAGGACGCTCATGCCCCGTCGTTTCGCCAGGGCCGTGTTGGCCGGTGCCCTGGTCACCGCCACCACTGTGTCGCTCGCCGCCACCGCACAGGCCGGCGGCTCCAAGCCCGACAAGAACGCGATCCCGGTCCGGCTTCTCGCGCTCAACGACTTCCACGGCAACCTCGAGCCCCCGACGGGTTCGTCCGGTCTGATGACCGACGAGACGGGGGTGAAGGTCGCGGCCGGCGGTGCGGTCTATGTCGCGACCTGGATGAACCGGCTCAGCAACGGCAACACCCTCAAGGTGGCCCAGGGCGACCTGATCGGTGCTTCGCCGCTGGTCTCGGCGGCCTTCCACGACGAGCCCTCGGTCGAGTTCCTGGGGAACCTCGGCATCACCGCCTCGGCCGTCGGCAACCACGAGTTCGACGAGGGCTACGGCGAGCTCACCCGGATCATCAAGGGCGGCTGCCACCCGGTTGACGGCTGCTCGCCGGCCGGCACCTGGACGGGTGCCAAGTACACGATCCTCGGCGCCAACGTGAAGTTCAAGGACGCCGCCGCCAAGCTGCCGAACCTGCCCGGCATGGGCGTCCTGCGCGGCGTCCCGAGGCACAAGCTGGAGCGGCTGCTGGCGCAGTACGGCGTCCCGGCCCTGCCGCCCATCGCCGTCCGCAAGGTCAACGGCGAGAAGGTCGGGTTCATCGGCGCGGTCACCGAGACCACCCCGTCGATCGTGACCGCCGAGGGCATCAAGAGACTCAACTTCACCAATGTGGTGAGGTCGGCCGAGTTCGGGTCCAAGCTCCTGGACATCCTCAAGGTCGACGCCCAGGTCCTGCTGATGCACGAGGGCGACAACGTCACCGCCAACCAGTCGCCGGACGCCTGCAGCACCACCGGAGATCCCGACGGCACCAGTGGCAATGGCACCGACATCGCCACCGCCGTGGTCCCGGCCATCGACATCGTGCTGTCCGGCCACTCCCACCAGGCCTACGTCTGCAAGGTCAAGGACCCCGCGGGCAACGACCGGCTGTACAGCCAGGGCGGCTCGTTCGGCCGGGTCATCTCCCAGGTCGACTTCACCATGAGCAAGCGGACCCGGGACATCAACCGGCCGTCGGTCACGATCGACAACCACGTGGTGACCCGGGACGTCCCGGCCGACCCGGCCACCGTGACGTTCGTGCAGACCTGGAAGGACCGGGTCGCGGCCGTGGCCAACAAGCCGATCGGCTCGATCACCGCTGACATCACCCGCGTCGCCGCTCCGACCGGGGAGACGCCGCTGGGCGACCTGATCGCGGACTCGCAGCTGGCAGCGGCCGGAGACGCCGGCGGCGCTCAGATCGCGCTGATGAACCCGGGCGGGGTGCGCAACGACCTGACCTACGCGGCCTCCGGGGCCGAGGGCGCGGGCGTCGTGACCTACGGCGAGGCCTTCGCGGTTCAGCCGTTCAGCAACCTGCTGCAGGTCGTCACCCTGACCGGCGCGCAGCTCGACACCCTGCTGGAGCAGCAGTGGACGGCGGCGCGGACCAAGGTGCTGCAGCCCTCTTCGTCGCTCGGTTACACCGTGACGCTCAGCGCGGCGTTCGGCAGCCGGGTCTCCGGCATCACGATCGCCGGCGTGCCGGTGACCGACACCGGGACCTACCGGGTCGCGGCCAACAACTTCCTGGTCGGCGGCGGCGATGAGTTCCCCGCCTTCACCCTCGGGACCGACCTGTGGAGCGGCCCGATCGACCTGGATGCCTTCGCGGCCTACCTGACCGCGAACTCCCCGGTGGCACCGCCCGCCACCGACCGCATCAAGGTCGGCTAGTCAGCACCGCTGAAAAGGCCCCCTCGCGAGTTCGCGAGGGGGCCTTTTCGGGCGTTCGCTACCAGTGGGTAGGGAACGTTCCAGGATTCAGGCCCTGCTCACCAGGACTTCCTCGTGGTCGCCTGGGCGGTGGTCCGGCACGAACCGGTAGCCGACGTTGCGAACCGTTCCGATGAGGGACTCATACTCGGCGCCGAGTTTGGCCCGCAGGCGGCGGACGTGCACGTCCACGGTCCTGGTGCCGCCGAAGTAGTCGTAACCCCAGACCTCCTGCAGCAGCTGGGCGCGGGTGAAGACCCGGCCAGGGTGCTGCGCGAGGTACTTGAGCAGCTCGAACTCCTTGAAGGTGAGGTCGAGCACCCGGCCGCGCAGGCGAGCGGTGTAGGTGGCCTCGTCGATGGTGAGATCCCCACTGCGGATCTCGCCGGGCACGTCGTCGGGCTCGCCGGCGGACGCCCGCCCGATGGCCAGCCGGAGCCGGGCCTCGACCTCCGCCGGTCCCGAAGCCTGCAGCAGCACGTCGTCCAGACCCCCCTCGGGGGAGAGGGCGGCCAGGCCGCCCTCGGTGACGATCGCGAGCAGCGGGCAGTCGAGTCCGGTGGTGCGGAGCAGCCGGCACAGGCTCTTGGCCTGGACCAGGTCACGGCGCGCGTCGACAATGATCACGTCGGCGGGGGGTGCGTCGATCAGCGCGGAGGCCTCCGCAGGGGCCACCCTGATCGAGTGCAGGAGCAAACCCAAAGCGGGCAGAACCTCATCCGATGGTTCCAGCGCGTTGGTGAGCAAAAGCAAGCTGCTCAACGGCCGCCTCCTCGCTTGTCAGCCAAGCTGCCTGTTAAAGACAACAAGGACCCGGGGGCTACGTCGCCCGGATCCTTCGCACGCAGCATATCTGAGAGACACAAAGCAGCAATGCCTGACGTCCTGGTTGATTACGGGCGATACGCGAATGAGATCCTGGGGCCATGAGCCGAGGCACGATCAGATACTGGGCGGCCGCCCGCCAGGCCGCCGGCCTGCCCGAGGAGCCCTATGAGGCCGCCACCCTGGCCGAAGCGCTCGAAAAGGCCCGCAGCACAAGGGATCCGGAGTTCGCCCGGGTGCTGAGCCGCAGCTCCTACCTGGTCGACGGGGCCCCGGTGGGAACCCGGCCGCATGCCTGCGTGGAGCTCCCCGACGGCGGCATCCTGGAGGTCCTGCCCCCGTTCGCGGGTGGTTGATGTCACATTCTCCGCTTGTGATCCCGCATAGTCGTCTTACTCTGTGGAAGGGTGAGGCGCATGTGGAAGGCACTCGTGGTGGTCGCGGTCCTGCTTCTCGGTGGACTGGTGGCGGCCGACAGGATCGGCGTCAACCGGGCGGAGAACGAGATCTCCCGGCAGGTGGCGGCGCAGTACAGCCTGTCGCCGGCCCCGTCGGTGAGCATCGGCGGGTTCCCGTTCCTGACCCAGGCGGTCAGCGGCACCTACGACCGCATCGACGTGGGGATCGGGGCCTGGACGGAACAGGGCGTCACGGTCCAGGATGTGCGGGTACGGCTGGAGGGGCTCGACGCGCCGCTCGGTGACCTGATCAACGGCGATCAGTCGCATCTGCGGGCGCGGACGGCCACCGCCTCGGCCGTCATTCCCTATGCCGTGATCCTTCAGCAGGCCACCGCGCAGGGCGCGCAGGGTGTCAAGAACATCGCGCGCAGCGGCAAGGACGTGCTGCTCGAGGGCAGCTACAACGTCCTCGGCCGCAGCCTGGACCTGGGCGTGATCGTCTCACTGAAGCCGACCGCCGCGGGCATCGTGGTGACCCCGCAGACGGTGCGTGCCGGCGGCCTGATCGAGGTGCCGATCGCTGTGCTGCAGAAGGACCTGACCTACACGATCCCGGTCACCGGGCTGCCGCTCGGCTCGAAGATCACCTCGGTGGTGCCCGAGGACGGCGGCGTCCGGGTCACCGGTTCCGGCAGTGACGTACCCCTCAACGGATCCCTGAAGGTCCAGTGACAGCCGCAAGTACCGTGGGGACATGACGGGGCTGTTCGTGGCGCTGGCGACGCTGGCGGCCGCCAGCGCGTTCGGCCTGGTCTGGCAGCGCCGGACCGGCCGGCTGAGACAGCAGCGGAGGGACGTGGCCGTGGACTGGGCGTTCGAGTTGGGAGAGCGGGCCACACTGGTCCAGTTCTCCAGCGCCTTCTGCGCTCCCTGCCGCGCCACCAAGCGGATCCTCGGCGAGGTCGCCGGGCTCGTCGACGGGGTCGCCCATGTGGAGATCGACGCCGAGGCCCGGCTGGACCTGGTCCGTGAGCTCAACATCCTCAAGACCCCGACCGTACTGATCCTCGACTCCGCCGGGACGATCGTGCAGCGCGCCGCGGGGCAGCCGCGCAAGGCCGACGTGATCGCGGCGTTGGGCGTGGCGCTCCCGTGACCTCAGGGTTTCCGGACCGGTCCAACCAGGTTTCCGGCCGGTTTCCCACCCGCTGACCTGCGGCTATGATCTCCCTCCCATCTCGCCAGTCGAGACGGACGTGACATTCGACGAGATGCCACGTAACATCATGTCCGTGCGTTACTGGACAGAGCAGATGCTCACCAAGCGGAGAGCGGTGGATTACTGCCGCGTCTCAACCGCGCTCTGTCGCACGGCCTGAGGACTTCGAGCCCAGCCGTCCGCACCCGGTGTCGTGTTCTGACACCAAGCTCCTGAGGAGCACTCCCGCCATGAAGGTCGACCCTCGTGGTCAGCGGTTCGCTGCTGCCCTCACCGCGACAGTCCTGGTGGCCGTGCTCGCCTCCGGAAGCCGGGTGCTGCTGGCCGCTCAGGCCGTGGTGTTCGCAATCGGAGTCATCTTCGGGCTGCGTCGACACCCGTACGGACTGCTGTACGCCGCGTTCCTACGACCGCGCTTGAGCCCCCCAGGTGAACTCGAAGACGAGGCCCCGCCGCGTTTCGCGCAGGGTGTCGGACTCGGGTTCGCGCTGGTGGGCGTGGCCGGATACAGCCTGGGAGCCGTGTGGCTGGGAGTTACGGCCACCGCGTTCGCCCTCGGGGCGGCCTTCCTGAACGCAGCGTTCGGGTTCTGCCTCGGTTGCGAAATGTTTCTCCTCATCAAGCGTGTCACCCACCCAAGCCCGAAGAAGAACGAGAAAGAGGTCTCTGCATGAGCCGCAACGACGTACTCGTCGACACAGCCTGGGTCGAAGCCAACCTCGACACCCCCGGCCTGGTACTGGTCGAGGTCGACGAGGACGTGAGCGCTTACGACAAGGGCCACATCCGGGGTGCCGTCCGCCTCGACTGGAAGACCGAGCTGCAGGACACGGTCCGCCGCGACTTCGTGGACAAGGTCGGCTTCGAGCAGCTGCTGTCGTCCAAGGGCATCGCCAACGACGACACCGTGATCCTCTACGGCGGCAACAACAACTGGTTCGCCGCCTACGCCTACTGGTACTTCAAGCTGTACGGCCACTCCAACGTCAAGCTCCTCGACGGTGGCCGTAAGAAGTGGGAGCTCGACTCCCGCGAGCTCGTCCTCGAAGTCCCGGCCCGCCCCGCGACCGACTACAAGGCCCAGGACCAGGACCTGTCCATCCGCGCCTTCCGCGACGAGGTCGTGGCCGCGATCGGCACCCTGAACCTGATCGACGTCCGGTCCCCCGACGAGTTCAGCGGCAAGCTGCTCGCCCCGGCCCACCTGCCGCAGGAGCAGGCGCAGCGCGCCGGCCACGTGCCGACCGCTCGCAGCATCCCGTGGTCCAAGGCGGCCAACGACGACGGCACCTTCAAGTCCGATGACGAGCTCCGAGCCATCTACACCGAGGCCGGCGTGGACCTGGAAGGCAAGGACACGATCGCCTACTGCCGGATCGGCGAGCGTTCCTCGCACACCTGGTTCGCGCTCCACCAGCTGCTCGGCCTGACCAAGACCAAGAACTACGACGGTTCCTGGACCGAGTACGGCTCCCTCGTCGGCGTCCCGATCGAGCTCGGCGCCCCCCAGTAATTCGGCTCTTTCCGGCTCCAGGCAGCAGAGGAGAACAAGAATGACCCAGGGATGCGCAGCGCCCGCCCAGACCAGTCACCTTCCCGCCACGGTCGACCTCGCCAACGAGGCCGTCATCCAGGGCACCGTCGTCCGCGACGGTTCCCCGGTCGCCGGGGCCTACGCCCGCCTGCTCGACTCGACCGGTGAGTTCACCGCCGAGGTCGTCACCAGCGACGAGGGCATCTTCCGCTTCTTCGCCGCCGACGGCTCGTGGACCGTTCGCGTTCTCGCCCCCGGTGGCGTGAGCGTCGACAGTTCGGTGAGCGCCTCGCTCGGCGAGATCGCCGCGCTCGAGGTCGCGATCTAGGCAGCACCCGCACGAGCCCTCCGTCCTGGTTCCGTACTGGTGGCGGGGGGCTCGTCGGCGTTCCAGATGGTAAAAATGGCCGGTACTGTCCTTATCCATGGCCAACTGGACTCCGCCCCCGGACCCGGCAGAACCCCCGCAAGGCGGCTACACCGCTCCTCCCGGGACCTATGACCCCTACGCCGGGGCCCCGCAGTACGAGGACCAGACGTCCCTCGGTGCGACCCCACTGGTCCAGCCGGGTCAGCCGACACCGCCCCCGTTCCAGCAGCAGCCGCAGGTTCAGCCGGCTCCGCAGCAGCCTTTCCAGCAGGCCCCGTTTCAGCAGCAGCCCTATGGCCAGCAGCCCTATGGCCAGCAGCCTTTCGGGCAGCAGTATCCGCCGGTGCCTCAGGGTCCGCCGAGCAACGCGGGGAAGGTCCTCGCGATCGGCCTGGCGTTCGTCGTGGTCCTGGGCGGGCTGGTCGGGGTCGCGTTCGCGCTGAAGTCCGACGACAAGCCGGACCCGACACCGCCGCCGATCGCGGTCTCCTCGCCGGCCGCCGTTCCGACGGAGACCTCGCAACTGCCGGACCCGGCCGCCTCCTCGGCGCCGCCGCCGGTCCCCGAGCCGTCGGCGGAGCCCGCCAAGGTACCGACCGACCTGCTGAACCCGACCGTCAAGACGTTCTGGAACGAGACCTTCGTCCGCGTCGGCGAGTCCACCGGAGCGTGCCCGTCGATCTCGCCGCCGGAGATGGTCCGGCTGCTCCGTGAGCACCCGTGCGTGGGGCCCTACCGGGGCGCGGCCTACACCAACGCCGCCAAGTCGGTCGTCGTGGTCGTCATCATCATGCCGATGTCGGGCAGGTCCGACCTCGACGCGCTCAAGGCGTCCAAGCTCTATCCGCGGCTGGTCGCGCCCAAGGCGGGCAGCGGGCTGCCGTCGCTCCGGGGTAAGAACATTCCGATCTGGGCCAAAACCCTGGTGACGAAGGACTTCCTGATCTACGGAATGTCCTATGAGCCGCACGGAAAGAAGGCCGAGGCCGGCGGCGTGGTGAGCAAGTCGGCCGGCCATCTCGCCACCGAACTCTCCAATGTCCTGCTGTGGAAAAGTTGATCAATTAGTCGTTGTTTGGACTTGGCATCCGGAACCTCGGTAGGGTACGCCCGATATTCTGGCGATAATGGAGGAATACGGTGGCTTTCGGACCTGGCAAGGATCCTCAGAACCCAGGTGAGCAGCCCCAGGTGCCGCCGCAGTTCGGCCCACCCCAGGGCGACCCCTCGCAGGGCGGTCCGCACCCGGGCGGCCCGCCGCCGCAGGGTCCGCCGCCGCAGGGTCCCGCGGGGCAGTACCCGCCGCCGCCGGGCTGGGGCCAGCAGCCGCCGTACCAGCAGCAGCCGCCCTACGGCCAGCAGCAGCCCTTTGCGCAGGCGCCGCCGCGCCCGCCTGGCGGCGGGGTCCCCAAGCCGCTCCTGATCGGTGGGGCCGCCCTCGCGGTGATCCTCGTCATCGGCCTCGTCCTGCTCCTGGTGAGCAACGGATCCGACGACAAGAAGCCGGTCATCACCCTGCCGAAGCCGCCGGCCACCCTGCAGCCGCCCCCGGGCCTGCCCGACCCGTCGGCGACCCCGCCGCCGCCCGGCCAGACCTACACGAAGATCACGAACCCCTGCCCGTTCGCGGACAAGGCGACGATCGCGAAGCTGGTCCCGTTCACCGAGGTCAACGCCTATGACTCCAAGAACGGGCTGGGCGTCGACAACGCGTTCACGACCTGCACCTGGGACACGAAGTACCAGAAGAACACCGCCGTCCAGGTGCTGCGCACCCTCAAGGTGAAGGTGTCGATGCGCGCCGCCGACGAGCGGCGTGACGCGGTCACCAACGCCAACGACGACTTCGAGCGCTCCAAGGAGACCGCGCAGGAGCAGGCGAACAAGACCAACTTCCTGGGCAACCCCTACGGGGCGGTGACCGAGCAGCCGACCCTCGGCGACGGCGGGATCAGCCAGCCCTACCTGTCCACCAGGCACCAGCTCCAGTACTCCGAGGTGCACGCCAGGCTCGGCAACATCCTGGTCGAGGTGACCTACAGCGGAAGCTCGCACCCGGTCAAGAACTTCCTCGACGCCAGCAAGGACACCCCCGTCCCCGAGGCCAACATCACCCAGGGCGCGGTCGACATCGCCACCCAGGTGATCACCGGGCTCAAGGCCTGCACCGCCTGCTCGACCGGACCGGCGGCCTCGGCCCAGCCGGATGCACCGGAGACCGTCGTCACCCCGGTCAAGCCGGTCTGGGCCAACGGCACGCTCGCCGGCCTGGTCGACCCGTGCGCACTGCCGCAGAAGACCACGCTCGACCGGCTCATCCCGGGCTTCACCGTCCGGCGCAACGCCGACCCCGGCTACACCTCCGGCGGCGACCGCAGCACGGCCAACTGCTACTGGGACAGCCCCAGCAGCACCAACAACCAGTTGCGCCAGGTCCACATCACGCTGACCTACCTGGCCGCGCGCAACGGCGATACGGCCGTGGAGAACGGCAAGGGCGAGTACGGCCGCCGGGTCAAGAACATCGACAAGGACGCCGACAAGACCAACTTCCTCGGTGAGGTGGTCGGGTCGAAGCAGACCCTGACCAACGTCGGCGACAGCGCGTACGTCATCCCGATCACCGGCAAGGAGCGGGCCAGGGCCGAGATGTCGATCCTCGTCGGCAACGTGGTCATCGACCTGAAGTACTCCGGCGGCGACCTCGGGACCGACCTCAAGTTCACCCCGATCGACACCGGCACCGCGGTCGCCGAGCTCAAGACCATCGGCACCGAGGCCGTGGCCACGCTGCGCCCGTGAACGGGACCGAACCCCCCATCACCGCGCTGGAACCGACCGACCCGAGGACCCTGGGCTCCTACCAGGTCCTCGGGCGGCTCGGGGCCGGCGGCATGGGCGTGGTCTACCTGGGCGTACGGGACGGCGCGCGGGTCGCGATCAAGGTGATCCGGCGGGACTTCGCGGTGGACCCCGCCTTCCGGGCCCGGTTCGCGACCGAGGTCGCCAACGCCTGCCGGGTCGCCTCGTTCTGCACCGCCCAGGTGCTGGAGCACGGAGAGTCCCAGGGCTTGCCCTACCTGGTGACCGAGTACGTGCAGGGCATGCCCCTCAAGGACTACGTCGAGATCTACGGCCCGTTCCCGGCGGCGTCGCTGCGCGCCCTGGCCATCGGCATCGGCACCGCGCTGCTCGCCATCCACGCGGCCCGGCTGGTGCACCGCGACCTGAAGCCGCACAACGTGCTGCTGGCCAAGGACGGGCCGCGTGTCATCGACTTCGGCATCGCCCGCGCGATGGACGCCACCAGCCAGCACACCGCGACCGGGGTGGTCGTCGGCAGCCCCGGCTGGATCGCCCCCGAGCAGTTCTTCGACGGCGTGGTCTCCCCGGCCGGCGACGTGTTCTGCTGGGGCTCGCTCGTGGCGTTCGCCGCGACCGGCAGGCACCCGTTCGGCACCGGCAACATGATGGTGCTGGCGGTCCGGGCCCAGCAGGGCACCTATGACCTGACCGGCGTCCCCGCCGACCTGCGCGGCCTCGTCGAGCGGACCCTCAACCCCGATCCGGCACGGCGGCCGACCGGCGAGCAGTTGGTCCTCGAACTGATCGGGCAGGGCGGCGAGGCGGAGGCGCACTCCCAGATCAGCTCGGTCTGGACGCCGAACCTGCTCCCGTCCCAGGTGTTCGCGCCCCTCCAGGTTCCCGCACCGCACCAGAGCACCCAGCCGCCGTACGGCAGGCAGACCTCTGACGGCGGGACCCAGCCGCCGTACCCCTCCTACGGCCAGGCGACATACGGCCGGCAGGAGCCCGCCGCCACCCGGTCGCGCCTGCCGCTGATCGCCGCCTCGGTCGCGCTCGTCCTGGCGGCCGGCGGCGGCGTGGCCGGCTACGCACTGCTGCAGGACAAGGACGACTCCAAGCCCGACAGTCCCTCCTCGGCCGGCCCGATCTCGCTGTCGGGGGTCTCACCCGAGGTGGCGGCCGAGGTGGAGGTGGCCAGGGGCACCGTGGAGAAGTACTACAGCTATGCCGGCTGGGACACCGCCAGCCTCGTCGAGCAGGATTTGCCGGTGACCGCGCAGTTCCTGCAGACCTGGAAGAACGGTTGGACCCAGGACCGGCGGAACCAGGCGAAGACGGAGCGGGAGAGCCAGACCGTCAAAATCGGTGCGGCCGCCGTGATCTCAACGGCTCCCAGCCGGATCGACGCGCTGCTCGTCGGCGACAGGTCCGTCAAGTCCACCAGTCTGGACAACGCCGAGTCGCTCACCTCGCGGGTCACCCTGCAACTGGTCAACGGCAGATGGGCGCTCGCCCAGATCTCCCAGCTCAAGGAGGGCCAGCAGCCGGCGATCAACCCGGGGGCCTCATGGCCCGCCGGGACGGTCAAGACCGCCGCCTCCGCCGCTGGCGACTGCCTGATGACCTATCTCACCGTCGACTACGGGTCGCTCGCCGGACACAAGATCGCCGCCGGGGCGTGCCTGACCGACGCCGCGCTCGCCACCAGCCTGCCTGAGTACGAGTCCCGGCTGGTGCTCGCGGACCAGAAGAACACCGTCTCGATCGTGGACGTGGCCGCCGAGACCTACCCCCTCGCCGACCGGTCGCGGCTGACGTTCCTGGTGAGCACGGTCCTGTCCCAGGATCTCGCGGACGGCGGTCAGGTGCTGGTCGCGCCCTATGTCTGGCGGCTCACGATGAAGCAGGATGGCGCCACCTGGAAGATCGCCGACCTGGAGAGCCTCCAACACCTCAAGAGCAGCTAGGAGGCCCGACCCCATGATCGGAACAGGTGGTGTCGGTGGACCGGCTCACTCGGCGTCGTAGGACGACGGAGACGCGTGTCCTCGCCGGGCTCCTCGGCCCCGTGCTGCTGGTCCTGCTCTGGATCGCGCGCGGCGGCTGGTCCGGCCCGGATCGGCACCCCTCCGGTGCCGCCTCGGCGCTCTTCGGCACGTGTCTCGTCCTGGCCGCCGTGACCAGTGTTGTCGTCCCGGTCGTCCTCGTCCTCGTCGGTATCCGGACGCAGCGGGCGCTCAGCCGCGTCCTGCAGGCCTGCTGCGTGTTGACGGCGGTCCTGCTCCTGGTGCTCACGGTGGTGGCCGTCGGGATCGACGCCGAGAACTCCTCGACCTCCACGCTCCTGTTCCTGTGCGCGGTCGGGGCGGTGCTGCTCCTGCGGTTGTCCCGCACGATGGACCGCCTCCGTGAGGCAGCCGCCTGACCAGGTGGCCGAATCCGGCCAGATTGCGTGCGCGAGTTTGCCCTTCCTGGTGTCTGATGGGCGAATTGCCACAGTTGGCCGGAAGCCTGGTCGGGTGTTGCGTTGAAGTCCGGGCGCAGACACGGCAACCTTCTTACTCTGTCCCAGTAGGACTTCGACGCGAGATCAGAGAGAGCAAGAGGCGCCCCCCGGATGGACCGTGTCTATGTCGGCTGGCGTTACGCGCAGGCGCATCCCGACCCGGGGCCCGAACCGCGACGTCCCAGGACCGTCGTGCCAGAACGGGCCACGTGGGTCGACGCTGCCCAGGAGCAGCAGGAGGGCGAGAAGCTCCTCAACCGGCCGCTGAAGTTCACCGCGGCCGGAGCAGGGCTGGGGGCGCTGGCGTTCCTGGGCTTCGGCCTGTCCGGTCTGCTGCCCTGGTCGTTCGCCCTGGTCGGCCTGCTGGCCTGCGTTGTGATCATCTGCATCACCGGCTGGGCGATCTGGCAGGGCGAACAGGCCATCCGCATCCGCCGCCGCGCCGAACGCGCCCGGCAGGCCCGCGAGGCAGAACGGCTGGAGCAGCGGCGCACCGAGGTCGAGGACACCTACCTGGTCGCCCAGCGCAACTGGCAGAAGCGCCGCGAGGCCTACGAGACGCAGCACGAATGGCATCCCGTCACGGTCCCGACCGGCGTCGACCGGGTCGACATCGTCGGCGGCACCGTGGCCGGCTGGTCCGCGGCGGTCACCATGATGGGCTCGGCCAGGCTCGCGGCCGGCTCCCGGGTGACGGTCCTCGACCTGTCGGAGGGGGCCGTCGCGCAGGACCTGCTGAGCCTGTCCGTAGACGAGCCGCTGGTGTGGGTGCTGCCCGCCGACCTGCCCCGGGTCGACCTGCACACCCGGCTGTCCCCGGCCGCGCTCGCCGACATCCTCTCGGTCGTCGTCACCGCCACCGAGGCCGAGTCGACCGTCCGCGACCAGTCGATCGACAACTCGATCCTGGAACGGATCATCAACGTGCTCGGCGACGAGCCCAGGATCCCGCAGATCACCGCGGCGCTGCGCGCGCTCGCCCAGGTCGGCGACCCACGCGATGACCTGCGGGCCGGCCTGCTCACCGACGAGCAACTCGACCGGATCTCCACCCTGTTCGGCCGCACCGCCGCCGACCGGGTCGTCCTCGAACGGGCCTGGGCACTGGAGTCCCAGCTCCGCAAGCTCGAGGCCCTCGGCGCGGACCCGGTGAACCTGCCGCCCGCCCGGCTGCGGGTGCTGTCCCTGGACCGGCGGGCCGGGGTGCTCGACAACAAGGTCCTCGGCACCTACGTCGTCACCGCCCTCACCCACGTCCTCAGGGCCGGCCCGGCCGGCGGCGGCGAGTGGGACCACACCCTGTTCCTGTGCGGCGCGGAGAAACTCCGCGGTGACGTCCTGGACCGCCTCATCGACGCGTGCGAGACCGCGGGGGCCGGGCTGGTCCTGATGTACCGCACGATCCCGCAGCACGTCCGGGAGCGGCTCGGCCGCGGCCACGCCGCCGTGGGGTTCATGCGCCTGGGCAACGCCGAGGACGCCGGAATCGCCGCCGCCTACCTCGGCACCGAACCGCGCCTGCTGGTCGCCGAGATCACCGAGAACGCGCCGCTGGCCGAACGCACCGACCCCTACTCCAGTACCGTCGCCTTCGCCCGCAGGTCCCGGGGCGGCCACGCGCTCACCGACCCCGCCGGCTGGCCCGCCCCCGCGCCCGGACGTCGCGGCACCGCCCTCACCGACGGCATCGCCGCCGGGGCCTGGGGCCGCAGCGTCGCCGGCGCCGAGGTCCGCCAGCGCACCCGTGAACTGCGCGCCGAGCGCCGCCAACTCCAGGAACTCCCCCCCACCGCCATGGTCTTCACCCACGGCAACACCGTCTTTCTGGTCGACGCCAACCCCGGCATCATGACCCTCCCCACCGCCCAGGGCCTCGAAGACCCCACCCCGGACGCACCACCGGTCCCCGCTCCCCGGGCTCCCCGCCACGCCGCCCCTCGAGGTGCGGCCCCACGCCCCAGAACCCCACCACCCCTGAGCTCCTGAGCTCCTGAGCTCAGCTAGGTGTACAGCTAGTCGGGGTCTATGTGGCGTTCGGGCCAGGAGAGGACCGACTCGAGCCACGGGCCGGTGCGGAGGATCTCGGCCAGGTGGGCGACGCGCCTGGACTGGTCGAGGCCGACGGAGACGGTGTCCAGGTCGTCCTCGAAGACCTCGAAGGACTCGCCGAGGAGAGCGGTCATGGCAAAGGGCCGGTTGGCGGCGAGGTCCATCGACAGGGGGTGCCGGCGCAGGGAGCGGAGGCGCTGGCCCATCCTGGCGTCGGCGACCTGCTGCCGAAGGCCGGGCAGCAGGTAGTCGAGCGGCGGGGCCTCGGCGTGCGCATCGGGTCCGTCGAGGCCCAGCGGGAACAGCCGGTCGAGTTCGTGCAGCCAGCGGAGCTGGGGGATGACATAGGCGGGACCGGGCGGTGCGGGGTCGAGCGGGGTGCCGCCGAGCAGCTTCTGGGCGACGCCCGCGACCGTCACGATGAGCGCGCCGGGGTCGAAGGCCGTCCGGAGCGCGCGCGCCCGCCGGCCGACGCTGCGGTCCAGGGCGGTCGCGAGCATGCATTCGCGGAGCCGGGGCTGGAGCCGGGACCAGGCCCGCATGAGCTCGGCGGGCACCGACGGCAGCGGCCGGTTCACCACGTGCGCCAGGACGAGGGTGTCGACCCACAGGCGCAGCCAGGCCTGTTCGGTGGCGGAGGCCAGCAGTTCGGCCTCGCGCAGCTCCTGCAGCGTGCAGGCCCGCCCGGACCTGCACTCGGTCCCGCAGGCATTCGAGCGGCGGCCCGAGATCGGCGGGGGCGGCGAGGGCATCCTCGCCTCGCGGTCCTCGCCCCACGGAACCCGGATCCGCACCGGCCGGTCCATCCCGTCGGCGAACACCGCGGCGACCCCGGGCCGCAGCGAGACGACCTCACGGGACTGGTCGTTGTCGAGGTTCATCGCGGACCCCACGAGGTGCCGGTCGTCATGGGCGGGCAACCGGTGCACGATCTTCAGCGCGGTGTTCTTGACGACGTCGGGGATGAGCTTCACCGGGATCTGCTCGGCCACCACGATACCCTCGCCGTACGCCCTGATCTCCGCGAGCAGCCCCGCGAACAGTTCGACCGCGTGCGCCCCGGCCGAGTCGCGGTTGCGCAGCAGCCGGTGCGCCTCCTCGATCACGATGACGTGCCGGAGCCCGCTGACCTTGCCGTCCCGCGACCGCATCCGCAGATGCTCCACGATCCGGATGATCAGCGTGCCCATCAGGAAAGCCTTGTCCTCGTCGTTGGCGACGTCCTCGATGGCCAGCACCACGTTGTCGCGCAGCAGCCCGCCGATGTCGGCGTCGTGGCCGCCCTCGAAGAACCTCCCGGCGGACCCGATCCGCAGCGACCGCAGCCGTACGTCCACGAAGCCCTTGACGTCGGACATCAGCTCCTTGCCGTACCCGACGTCCGAGATGACCTCGAGCGCCGCGTTCTGCAGCTGCTCCAGGGTCGGCACCGCGGGCTCCACCAGCGCACCGGGCCTGCCGCCGCCGGTGACCACGTCCCAGCCACAGTTCTCATACACCCGCTGCAGCGCCTGGGCCATGATCTGTGGGAACGGCTCCTCGGCGTCGAACGCCGCCTGGAAGAGCGCCCGAACCATGTCGATGTGGGCCTGTACGGGATAGCCGGGCTCGGGGGCGAGCGGGTTCACCGACATCGGCACCGAGGAGGGGTCCGAGGGGTTCACCACGGTGACCGGCGCGCCGATCCGTCCGGCCATCGAGGCGTACTCGGACTTGGCCGGTTCGATCGCCAGCCACGGCACGCCCGCGCGGGTCAGCTGCTCCAGCAGGTGCCGCACGGTCTGGGACTTGCCCGAGCCGGTCGCGCCGGTCACGAAAGTGTGCCGGTTGAGGGTCTCCAGCGGCACCGAGAACGACCCGACGACCCGGTCCTGCCCGTCCAGAATGTCCCCGAGCTCCAGCCCGCCCGGGGTGGTCTCGGAGGTCACGTCGAAGTACCCCGGGTCGAGCACCCGCAGACCGGGCACCTCACGCCGGGGCAGGCCCGCGAGCGCGGCCAGGGTCCCGGCAGAGGCCACGAACGGGAACCCCTCCTCGGCCCCGCCGAGCGCATCCGGGAACGTGCCGCTCTGCCGACCGGTTCTGAGCCGGTACGGGTGGTGGCCGAGTTCCATCGAGCC